>JAGQIT010000391.1 GCA_020431135.1 Myxococcales bacterium
GGTCGTCGCTCGCGCGCGCCTGCGCAGGACGCCGGCGCCGCTCGGCGACGCCCGACGAGGACCCACGCGTCGCGCTCGGCTCATGTCGCGGCGCGCCGCCGCCAGAGGAGGAGCCCGAAGAGCCCGGCGAACGCGAGCGCGCCGCCGCCGCGCGCAGCGTCGCATTGGCACCCCCCATCGGCCGCGCTCTCGTCGACCTCCTCGCAGACGACGGTGTCGCGGGTCCACTCGCCGTACTCGTCGTGATAGCTGTCGTAGAAGGCGAACCGTACGTCGAGCGACCCGACCTCGGGGCAGCCGAAGGAGGTCGTGTAGACGACGAAGTCCGCGAGGCCGCTGCCGTTGTTGGACTCGACGGTGGCGCCTGCGGTCCACGACGTCGTCGCGGTCACCCACTCCGCGTCTCTCTGCCACTGGACATGGAGGTTCGCGTAGCCGTCGGGCGCCGGGCTGCCGAGGAACTCCGCCTCGATCGTCTTGCCGGTGGACGTGAGCTTGGCGCCGGTCTCCGCGACGATCGGGTTCGCGTGCGCGTCGCCCATGAGCGCGGCCATGAGCGCCCATGCGCACGCGAGGGCGATCCCTCGGCGCTGCGTCCTGGTGGCCTGTGTTCTGCGCATTCTGTCGTTCAAGGGACCTCCCTCGCGCCATCACAGCGACGAGCAAATTCCAGTCAATCCTGTCTCACGCGACATGCCGAGTATGGCGATGAGGATCCTGTTGGTTGGCGGAAAAAACTGCGGAGAGCGGAGGCGGTCGCGGGCTCTGAGGCGACGGGCGCCTCGCGATCAAGGGCAGGCGTTCGCGCCGTCGAAGCACTGGCAGGACGCGACCTCCGGGAGCTCGGAGCACGGGATCCACGGGTCGCTGAGCGGCTCGACGGCGCCGTCGAGGGCGAGCACCGTGTAGTAGGTCTCGTACGGATCTGTCACTGCTTGAGCCCACAGCGCGGTCGAGGGACCAACGCCGGCCGCCGCGGTGCAGTAGGGGGTCGGATCGCCGCACTCGCAGCCTCCGTAGATCTGGCGGCCTTGGAGGGTCGCGCAGCCGGCGGCGGCGCAGGCGTCCCCCGGGATGACGCTGCACGCGGCGTCGGTGAGCTCGCGGATCGCGAAGACCTCGGCGAAGGGTCCGAAGCCGACGCCGTCGCCGACCTCGACCTCAGCGTTGAGTCCGATGTGCGCGCCGCCGCGGTCGAGGGTGCCGGTGAGGATGACGTCGCGGAGCGCGCTCGCGTCGACGTCGAGGTCCGTGGTCTCGAGGCCGCCGGGCGCGGCGTCGGGATCATACGGGTGATAGATGGACGGGAGCGCGCTGCCGATGAGGTTGTTTGGTGTCGACGTGAGCGCGACGGTCAGGGTCTCGTCGAGAGCGCCGTCGTCGCTGGAGATCCGCAGGTTTACGTCGATCTCGAGGCTGTCCTCGCAGGGGCAGGGTCCGTCGTGCGGACACGGCTGGACGAGCACCGCGTCGATGTCCCGGAGCTCGCCGCCCGCGTAGGTGAGCTCGACGGTGACCGGGGCGCTCGCCCCGTCGTTCTTGTGGGTGACGAAGGCCCCCGCGTAGCGGACTTCGCCGCTGTAGGTCCCCGCTGCGCGGGCGAGCACCTCGGCCGGCGTCTGCCCGGTGATGCTGGCGGCGTCGAGGGAGCTGAGCTGCGTCGGTGTTCTCTCGCACACGCCGTCCGATGCGTACGGGTCTTGGCGGGCGCAAGCGCAGACGATTCCCGCGAGTACGACGGCCCGAGCCAAGCGCATTCTTAAATACTAGCGACCCGGAGGTGCTCATTCCTCGCTAGGTCTGCGGCGTCGCGGCGTCTGCTCGGCAATTCTGTCGTTCTGTCGCTTGTCCCACTCGGCTACGGCTCCATCGAGTCTGTGCTCGTCGAAGCTAGGAGCCTGTGGCAAAAGTCCCGCGCGCCCTCGCTTGCCCTCGTTTCGCCGCGACGATTTGGGCCGACGATTGCGGCGCGAGGCCACACTGGACTTTCACCACAGGCTCCTAGGGACGCGGCTGCGCAGCCTCGCTGTGTTCGATGAGCCAGGCCTCGAGGTCTTGGGGGATCGGCAGCTCCGCCTCGGCGCGGCCGGCTCGCGCGAGCGCGGCGAGCTCGCGGGCTCGACGACGATCCCCGCCGGCGCCCTCTGGCGCCGCCCAGAGCCCGCGTGCGAGGCGGAAGCGGGCGTCGGCGAGGTCCGCGGGGCGGACCTCGCTAGCGATCGCGATCGAGAGCGCCCGCTCGAGGAGGGCGAGCCCCTCCGCGGCCTCCGAGCGGGCGACGAGCGCCTCGCCGAGGGCGCCGAGGGGCTCGACGAGGAGGGGGTGCTCGGCGCCGACGGCCGCCTCGTCGATCGCGATCGCCCGGCGCTCGAGGTCGACGACCTCGTCGCGCTTCCCCTCGTGGGCGGCGATGAGCGCGAGGCCGTGGAGGTTGTGCGCGATCAGGGTGTCGACGCCGGCGTTGCGCTCGAGGATCCCCAGCGCCCGCTCATGGAGGGCGCGGGCGTCGGCGAGGCGGCCCTGCTTCTCGGCGACGATCGCGAGGCTGAGCAGCACCTTGGCGACGTCGCGGTGGTCCGGCGGGAGGAGCCGCTCGCGGAGCGCCAGCGACCGTTCGTAGAGCCGGCGCGCCTCCTCCAAGTTGCCGTCGTCGGTCTCGATCGCGGCGAGGTTGGCGAGGTTGCTAGCGACCATCGGGTGCTCGGGAGCGTAGGCGTCCTCGTAGATCGCCACCGCCCGCTGGAGGTAGTCTCGGGCGGCCGCGAGGCGGCCCTCACGGCGCGCGTGGTTGCTGAGGCTGATGTAGAGGATGGCCGTGTGTGGGTGATCGGGGCCGAAGACCTCGACGTAGATCGCCGCCGAGCGCTCGTGGTGCTCGCGGCTCGCCCTGAAGTCACCCATCATCGCCTCGGTCACGCCGAGGTTGTTGAGGGCGGCCGCGAGGCGCGGGCTCTTCGGGCCCTCTTCGGCCTCGCGGCGACGGACGGTGTCGAGCTGGAGGTCGCGGGCGGCCGCGAAGTCGCCCTCTTTCTGGCGGAGGAGTCCGAGGCTGTGGAGGGCGTCGTCCTCGGCGCGCGCGGTGCCCGAGGCGCGGGCGACGGAGCGCATGTGGGCGGCCCAGGTGCCGGCGTCCTCGAGCGCGCCGTTCTCGGCATAGAGACCGACGAGCTCGGCCGCGGCCTCGCTCGCCTCGTCCATCATCCGCAGCGAGAGGGCGTCGTGGTAGGTCTGCGCGAGGGTCTCGTAGGCCGCGTCGCGTTCGCCCATCGCCTCGATGACGTAGCCGAGGCGGAGCTCGGCGCGGGCGACGAGCGGCGCGTAGTCGAGTGAGCGCGCGTCAGCGAGGGCCGCGTCGGCGAGGGGGCGAGCCTCGTCGTAGCGGCCGGCGCGATCCTTGGCTTCCACCTCGAGGAGCCGCCCGTCGATGATCTTCACCGCGCGCGCGACCTCGGGATCGGCGGGGGGCGGGACGGCGGCGCGGAGCGCCTCGAGATCCGCGCATCGATCGACGTCAGGGAGGGCGAAGGCGACGCCCAGCGCCCGGCGGACGAGCTCCGCGTCGCCGCGGGTGAGCTCGTCGACGTTCGCCCGGAGGGCGCCGAGGTGGCGGTCGAGGCAGGCCACCCGCAGGTCGAGGAGCGCGGGCGAGTGCTCGTGGCGACGGCCGGCCTCGCAGGCGTCGACCCGCGCGCTCACCCAGGCGTCCGCGTAGTCGTCGAGGCGACGCTCGAGGCGCTCCCAGGTGCCGGGCGCGAAGCCGAGGCCGCTCCCGAGGATCGCCGCCTGCACCGCGACCCTGCGCTCCCCATCCCACGCGCCGTCGAGGTGGCGCTCCATGCCCTGGCAGGGCACCTCAGCGCCCGCGCGGGTCATGGCGACGCCTGCGACTCCGCCGACGACGAGGGCGACGGCGAGCGTCCCGCTCGCCCTGCGCCGCCTGCGAGCCGCGGGGTCGTCGGCGAGCGCCTCGAGGAGCGCGCTCATCGACGGCCAGCGCGCGTCGGGATCCGGGGCGAGGCCGCGGACGAGGTGCGCGTGCAGCCACCGCGGGGCCGCGGACTCCGGCGGCGGCGCGCGGACGTCTCCGGTCCTCACCGAGTCGGCGAGCTCCGCGAGGCTCTCGCCGGCGAAGGGGCGCTGGTGGTGGAGCCCCTGGTAGAGGGCGACGCAGAAGGCGAAGAGGTCGCTGCGCGCGTCGACGGGGCCGCCGGTGAATTGCTCCGGGGACATGTACGCAGGCGTGCCGAGCAGCGTGCCGGTCCGGGTCAGGTTCTCGAGGGGTCCCGCGCTCGCAAGCGCGTGGTCGCCAGCGGTGGCGTGCGCGTCGACGTCGGCGGCGGAGCGCGCGAGGCCGAAGTCCATGACTCGGACCCTCCCGTCGTCCCCGATCATCACGTTCTCGGGCTTGAAGTCGCGGTGGATCAGGCCGGCGTCGTGGGCCGCCGCGAGGCCGCGGCCGGC
>JAGQIT010000392.1 GCA_020431135.1 Myxococcales bacterium
TGGATCGCCGGGCGGCTGCACGGCGGCCTGCGGCACGAGGCGCGGACCGGCGGGGCTCGGCGCCGCGGGGCCGCTGGACTTCGGCAGGGCGAGGGTCCAGGTCGCCGAGGCGCCCGGGTCGGTGCTCTCGGGCAGCGTCGGCCAGAAGACCTGGAGCCCGCCGAAGGTGCCGAAGGCGTCCCAGAACGGGGTGGGGCGCTCGACGGCGGCGAGGCTGCGGCGGTCGTCGGCGATCTCGAGGACGAAGCGCGCGCCGAGGGTGTCGCTCAGGGCCGGCGGGAGGCCGAGCGCGCCGTCGAGTTTGTCGACCCGGAGGGCGAGGCGGCGCTCGTCGATCGTCTCGAGGAGGAGCTCGCCGCGGAGCTGGAGGCCGGCGGCGGCGGCGGCCGGGCTGCCGATGCTCATCGTGAAGGCGTAGCGCTGCGGGCACGCCGGCGCGGCGTAGCGGAGGGCCCCGCTGGCCGGTCCGGCGCGCACCGCAGGCGCCCCCGCGTCGGCTCCGCTCTTCTCCCCCTCGACCGCGCCTCGGCCTTGGCAGGCGAAGAGGGTCACGACGAGCGGGGCGGCGAGGCGAGTGAAGCGGCTGCGCATCGTCCTCTACTATCGGTGAAATCGCGGCGGCTGTCGCTTGGGGCACGGGGGGCGGCCATCGCGGCCGGGGGATCTCGCCCGCCGTCGCGCCGCGGATGCGCGCAATTTCCTGTGAAGCGCCGGCTTGGCTGCAATCTCGGTAAGTGCCCTCGTAGATCTCGCACGGGCAGCGGCCCACCATAGACGAGCGCGGCGCGATACCGCGCGAAGGAGCGAGCGATGGCTAGCGAAGGGATCCGAGAGCGACTGCGACAGCGATGGCGTTCGGATGACGGCGCCCATGAGCTCGGCCTCCTCGAGTACGCCGGCGCGGGGGGGGTCGATCCTGCGGCGTTCTTCGCCATCGCTCGGGTGATCCGGCCGCCGCTCATCCAGCGCGACGGGATCTTCTACCTCGCCGCGCACTTCGACGAGTACGTCCACGCCCAGTGGACCCAGCGCCTCGACGACCCGCACGAGGTCCAGCGGGTCATCAACCTGGTCCACGTCTCGACGCTCTTCGCCGGCCGCGAGCTCAGCCGCACAGAGTCCCTCGAGGTCGCGGCGCTGCTCGCCGAGATCTGGAGCTCCGTCTTCGCCGAGGTCGGCCTGCGCGGCGAGATCGTCGGCGAGGTGAGCGACGACATCGGCGTCACGCTCGTCGACGTCGACGCCGACGCGCCGCCGGCCCCGACCCCGCTCGTGCCGGGCTTCTCGGCGCTCGATCGCGAGTTCGCGGCCTTCCAGGACCCGGCCGCGTAGGGCTGGCGCAGCGCTCAGCGCTCGAGGGCGATCTCGCGGCGCTCGACGAGGCGGCCGCCTAGGGCCGTCGCCACAACAGCGACCCCGAGGAGCACCGCGAGCGCCCGGGCGACGCCGGGGAGGTCCGCGCCGAGGAGGCCGAGGAAGCCGATGTCGACGCTGACCCCGGCGAGCCCGTGGACGTAGGTCAGGAGGCTGAGGTCCTGGACGAAGCCGGGGACCCGGAGGGCGCCGTGCTCCCAGATCAGGAAGCCGAGGCCGATCCAGCTCGCGCTCCGCGAGAGGGCGCCGAAGAGGGCGAAGATCGCCCCGTAGGCGAGGCTCGCCGCGGCCGCCGTCAGCGTGAAGCGGACGAGCTCGCCGAGGTCACCGGCGACGAGCGCCAGGCTCGGGACGACGGCGAGGAGGAGCGGCCCGAGGTGGGCGGCGAGGCGGGCGTAGTAGAGCCACGACCGCGGCACCGGCCGCGTGAAGGGGTAGGTCAGGGTGCGATCCTCGATCTCTTCGCGCAGCGCCCCGCTGGCGAAGAAGAGGGCGAGGAGCGGCGTCGGGTAGACGAGGAGGATCCGGGCCGCGGACGCGCTCGGGGCGTCGGCGACCCAGCGCAGGAGGGCGGCGGCGATCGGCAGGACCACGAGGGCCAGGAGCGCGCCGCGGCGGCGCAGCGTCCGGCGCAGGTGGAGCCCGGCCCAGGCGATCGTCGCCTGGGTGAGCGCGCGGCGGCTCGGTGGACTGCGGCGTTCCATGGCTCAGCGTTGGATCAGGTAGCGGTAGAGGCTCTCGAGATCGGCGTCGGGGGAGGTGAAGGAGGCGAGGGCGATCCCGAGGTCGCGGGCGAGGGCCGGGATCTCGAGGCAGGCGGCGTCGAGGTCGGTGGTCGTGATCTCGAGGGCGCTCGCGTCGACGATCGTCGCGGCCTTGATCTGGGCGCGGCCGAGGAGGGCGGCGGCGAGGCGGCGGACGTCGGCCTCGGGCGCGGTCGCGGCGTCGCTCGGCGTCAGGCCGAGGCGGATGCGGTAGGGGCGATCGTCGAGGAGGGTGCGCAGGCGGGTGATGTCGCCCTGGGCCCGCAGGCGGCCGTGGCGGATGACGACGACCTCGCGGGTCATCGACTCGACCTCGTGGAGGACGTGGCTCGAGACGAGGACGCAGCGGCCCTCGTCGCCGAGCTCGCGGATCAGGGCGATGAGGTCGGCGCGGGCGATCGGATCGGTGCCGCTGAGCGGCTCGTCGAGGAGGACGAGCGCCGGGTCGTGGGCGATCGCCTGGGCGAACTTGGTCCGCTGGCGCATGCCTCGGCTCATCTCGCGCATGCGCTTGTCGGCGTAGGTCGCCATGCCGACGCGCTCGAGGGCCCGGTCGGCGCGGGCGCGGGCGTCGGCGGCGGAGAAGCCCTGGAGGCGGGTGAGGGCGGCGACGAGCTCGCGGCCGCGCAGGTCCTCGTAGAAGCGGTCCTGCTCCGGGCAGATCCCGAGGTCGGCGAAGACCTCGGGGCAGGTGAAGGGATCGCGGCCCCAGAGGCGGACGACGCCGGCGTCGGGGCGGAGCTGGCCGGCGATCAGCTTGATCAGCGTCGACTTGCCCGAGCCGTTGGGGCCGAGGAGGCCGGTGACCCCGGGCCCGAGCTCGAGGTCGAGCTCGTCGAGCGCCCGCACCTGGCCGAAGAGCTTGCGGACGCCGTGGACGGCGACGGGGGCGGTCACTCGGCGACCTCCCGGCGCAGGCGCGCGAGCAGGGCCCCGAGGCCGAGGCCGGCGAAGCCGAGGAGCGAGAGCGCCGAGAGCAGCGCGCTCGGGTTGACGGAGCCGCGGATCTTCAGCGACGCCGCGGCGATGCTCGGCGGCCCGGCGTCGAGGAGCGCCTCGACCATCGTCGCGACGTCGCGCGCCGGCGACAGGTAGCCGGCGCCGCGGATCCCGTTGGCCGCGAGGCTCTCGCCGACGGCGCTCAGGAGGAGCCAGACGAAGACGTAGATCACGCCGATCGTCCGCCCGCGCTCGCCGAGGGCGCTGGCGCCGACGACCGTCGTCGTCAGGACGACGCTCGCCAGGAGCGCGCCGACGAGGCCGGGGAAGCCGAGCCAGAGCAGCGACGCCCGCAGCCCCGGCGGCGTCACGCCGACCGCGAGGAGCCAGAGCAGGAGGAAGGGGACGACGATCGTCAGCGCCGGGATCGCCCAGGCCGCGAGGAGCTTGCCGGCGACGTAGTCGCGCAGGCGCAGCGGCCTGGCGAAGTAGAGGTCGAGGGCGCCGACGCGGCGATCCTCGGCGATGAGCCCGGCGGCGATCACCGCCATGGCGATCACCGTGAAGTAGGTCTGGGCGCCGACGAAGCTCGAGAGGACGCCCTGGGTGTCGCCGACGATCGTGTCCATGTTCGCGGCGATCGCCTCGGAGGCGCCGCCCCCCTCGTCGCCGAAGCGCTTGGCCGTCGCGTTGACGAGGACGGTGAGAACCAGCGGCGGGACGTGGAGGATGACCACCATCGCGCACAGGCCGAGGCTCACCTTGGTCGCCCGGGTGCGCCAGGCGAGCGCCAGGGCCCAGCGGGCGATCGTCCGCGCCGGTCGCACGCGGCGCGGCGTCGTCGGCAGCGGCCGGTAGCCGACGGAGACGATCCGATCCTTCACGGCGCCCCCTCGTCGCTGTCGCGCTTCGTCGCGGTCGTCGCGGTCGTCGC
>JAGQIT010000393.1 GCA_020431135.1 Myxococcales bacterium
CCGCAGGTGTAGCGGCAGATCAGCGACGGCGTCACGGTCAGGCGGTCGGGCGCCTCTTGGATCCGGTACTCGTAGCCGAAGACCGGGTTTATCTTGCCGGCCATGATGTCGAGGTCGAGGCGCTTCGTCGGCGGCGACACCCGGAGGTAGGCGAGCTTGACGTCGAGGTAGTCGCCGAGGAAGAGGCCGTCGGGGTTGGCCGCGTCGCGGCCGCGCGGGACGAGGTCGAAGAGCCCCTCGACGGCGGCGTACTTGCCGATGCCGGCGAAGACGTTGAGGTTGAGGGCGTTGACGATGAACGACGACTTGCCGCGGCTGTCGACGCCGTCGAAGGTCACCTGGCGCGACTCGCCGGTGTCCGCCGGATCGCCGCGCGAGTTGATCATCGTCGACAGCGGGTCGCCCATGAACACCCACGAGTCGGGGATCACGCCCTGGTGCTCGGGGAAGTACTGGTAGCCGGTGTCGGGGCGGACGCCGGAGCCGTCGCCGCCGACGTAGAAGTAGCCGAAGTCGATGTAGCCGCCCAGGCGCCCGGTCAGCGGCAGGATCCGCGCGACCCGCTGATCGAGGGAGTCGTGATCCTCGCGGAGGTACTCGACCTCGCCGCGGAGCTCGGCGTTCTCGGCCTCGAGCGCGTCGAGGCGGGCCTCGAGCGCGGACATGCGATCGGGGCGCGGCGCCGCCGGGCCCTCGGGCTCGGCGACCGTCTCCGGCGGGTCGTCGGCCTCTGTCACGCTGGCCTCAGCGCTGGCGTCGCCGGTGCTGGCCGGCGCTGACGTGTCGTCGACGCTCGTCGTCTCGGGCGCGCCGCGATCGACCGGCGGGACCGCCAACGCGAGGACGAAGGCATGCCCCAGGGTGATCATCGGCGGGCCCTAGTCGTCGACGACGATCATGATCAGATCGCCGCCGAAGTAGCTGATCGCGTGGAGGCTGCGCTTCTGCCACGGGTGCTTCGGCGTCGACAGGAAGCGGATCCGGTAGCGGTTCGAGGGGTCCATGCGCCGGACCTGGACGATCCAGGTGATGAAGCCCTTGAAGCACGACGAGTTCATGAACTCGAGGCCGCGGATATCGACGTCGACCTGGGCGGCGGGCTCCTTGAGGAGGGCGGCGTGGATCCGGCCGAGGTAGGACTCGAGCTCGCTGTCGACGCGGCTGTCCGCCGTCCCCTTGAATGTGACAGTAACGACGTTGTCCGCGCGGGTGACGGCCGCGTGCAGTTCGCCGGCCTCGAGGGGAGCGATGTTCATGACGACCTCGGGGGGGTGTAGTGGGCGCGGGCCTCGATCTCGAACTCGCCGTCACGCAGCGCGCTCGAGAGCGACATCCCGGCCTCGGCGGCGATCCGGACGAGGCCGAGCCCCGAGCCGTGCTCGCGCTCGGCGGCGATCTCCATCTGCTGCTGGTAGTACGCGAAGGTGTCGTCGGCGGCCGCGATCTCGGCGATCAGCCGCTCGGCCTCGGCGATGTTCTCGGCGCTCGCGCTGTTGCGGATCGTCACCGCGACCTCGTGGTCGTCGCCGTCGTTCTGCCGGATGCTGACCCCGAGCATCGCCGAGGCCGTCGTCCCGTACTTGACCACGTTCTCGAGGAGCTCGTGGGTGACGAGCGCGAGCCGGGAGGAGAGCTCGGAGTCGCCGAGGATCTCCGCGTAGAACGACTGGACGAAGCGGCGGACGACGGCGATCAGGTGCGAGCTCGGCGCGAACCGGATCGAGAAGGACGCCGGGACGATCACGCCGTTGCCTTCGCGGAGCAACTCGATCTCCATCTTCATTAGCTTACGCGATCGGTCCGTGAAGATACAGGGGAGCGCGGATCAAGGGCGGCTCTTGGTCGCGCTGTGGACGAGTGCAGACAGCTCGATGCAGACCTGGCAGACCTCATCCGCCGCGGGTTGGCGGACGTCGACGAAGCGGTGCGGTCGTCGGAGCTCCGGGCGCTCGTCGCCGTCGACGACGAGGAGGGCGGGGCACGACGGCCACGGCAGGGACTCGAGCGCGTCGAGGTCGCGGTCGTCGCCGCGGAGATCGAGAACGACCGCCTGCGGCGGATCGGTGAGGTCGCGGCGCTCCGCGTCGTGGATGCTCCAGCCCGCGCCGCTCAGGCGATCGGCGAGCTCGTCGTCGGCCTTGGCCCGGCCGAGGAGCGAGATCGAGCCGAGGCGCGGGGCCTCGCGGTGGCCGAGGGCGAGCTCGATGATCCGGTCGACGTCGACCGGGCGGGCGAGGAGCGTGTCGGCCTCGAGGGAGCGGATCTCCGGGCGCGAGCGCGCGCTGAGATCGCCGGTGAGGATCAGCGGCGTCGGCTCGCGCTCGCGGCGGAGCTTGGCGAGGGCGCTCCACTCGTCGCCGCTCTCGAGGGCGAGGTCGAGGATCACGAGCGCCGGGTTGAGGCTCGCGGTGAGGGCGAGGAGGTCGTGGTAGCTCGCGGCCGACAGGGCGGCGAAGCCGTAGCGGCCGAGGCGGCGGCGCAGGAGATCGTGGAGCCGCGGGTCGCGGTCGGCGATCAGCACGATGTTGTCGGGGAGGGTCAGGCGCGGGCGCGGGTTCTCGTCGAGCATCGCCTGCAGCGGCAGGCGGACGGTGAACGTCGAGCCGACGTGGACGATGCTGTCGACGCTGAGCTCGCCGCCCATCATCTCGGCGTAGTGGCGGCTGATCGTCAGGCCGAGGCCGGTGCCGCCGTAGTGGCGCGTCGTCGTCTCCTCGGCCTGGTTGAAGGCGCCGAAGATCACCGGCAGCTTGCTCGCCGGGATGCCGATGCCGGTGTCAGAGACGTCCGCGAGGAGGCAGGGCGTGCCGCCGTGATCGACGAGCTTGGCGCGCAGGCGGATCGTCCCGTGGTCGGTGAACTTCGCGGCGTTGCTCAGGAGGTTGTAGAAGATCTGGCGGAACTTGGTCCGGTCGCCGGTGTAGTCGCCGATGTCGTCGCTGAGCGCCACGACGAGGTCGTTGCCCCGCTCGCGGATCATCGGCTCGACGGCGGCGGCGATCGACCGCAGGAGCTCGCCGGCGTCGAAGGTCTCGACGGTCAGCTCCATCTTCCCGGCCTCGATCTTCGACAGGTCGAGGGTGTCTTGGATGAGGTTGAGGAGGTGGCGCGCCGAGCTCTCGACGTGGCGGAGGTCGGCGCTCGCGTCGTCGTACTCGTGGGTGTCGAGCTCGTCGCGGATGAGCTCGCTGTAGCCGATGATCGCGTTCAGCGGCGTGCGCAGCTCGTGGCTCATGTTGGCGAGGAAGGGGCTCATCGCCCGGTTGGCGTCGACGGCGTGGTCGCGGGCCGAGCGGAGCTGCGCGTTGAGCTTGTGGAGCGCGGCGTTGACCGCCTCGATCTG
>JAGQIT010000394.1:0-436 GCA_020431135.1 Myxococcales bacterium
TCGAGGCCCCGCCGTCGGTGAAGCACGCGGCGAGGAGGAGGCTGACGACGACCGACCCGCCGCGCATCTCAGTCTCTCCTTCGCTTCGCCGCGGTGACCTGGACCTCCGGGGCCGCGAGCCCGCCGCGGATGAAGCGAAAGACGTCGCGGAGGAGCCGCCGCGGCGGCAGCTTGCCCTCCCAGAGCACCCAGCGCATGCCGACGAAGTCGAAGATCCCCATCAGCATGTAGGCGACGGTCTCGGGGTCGAGGTCGGCGATCTCGCCGGCGTCGACGGCCGCGCGCAGGCCCTCGGCGTAGCTCGTGGCGAGGTCCTGGTAGTAGCTGCGGTAGAGCGCCTCGTCGACGAACTCGGCCTGGCGGACGATCCTATAGAAGTTCTTGTGGGCCTGGACGAACTCGAGGAAGGCGATGCAGCCGGCCTCCTCGATCTCGA
>JAGQIT010000394.1:509-5005 GCA_020431135.1 Myxococcales bacterium
TCAGGAGCTCCGAGAAGATCGCCTGCTTGTTCGGGAAGTAGACGTAGAAGGTCCCGAGCGCGACCTCGGCCCGGCCGGTGATCGCCGCGATCGACGCGCGCTCGAAGCCGTCCTCGCCGAAGATCTCCTCGGCGGCGTCGAGGAGCCGCTGGCGGGTCCGCTGCCCCCGGGTCGTCGTCGGCTCGTGGACTCTGCGAGGCGCCACTGAACAATCTTCAATGACCGCAGCGCAGCAATTCAACGGCTTCTGGGCGATCGACGAATATCCGCATCATTCGGACGATTTTCGCGGGTCTGCTTGACTTGAGGGTTGATTCATGTTTCATATCGCGCGCGATGTCACGCATCTCTTCGCACCTGCAGCATCACCGCCTCGGTCGCCTCGGCGCCCGCCTCTCGACCGCCGCGCTCGCCCTCGGGCTCCTCCTCCCCCAGGTCGCCGCCGCGGGGAGCTGGGAGGCGCGCTCGGTCGCGGGGATGGACGTCCACGTCTACACGCCCGACGGCGTCAGCCCGGTCGGCGACGGCCGCGGCCTGATGATCGTGATGCACGGCTGCGTCCAGAAGGCCGACGACCTCAAGGCGAACGGCAACCTCGAGGCTGGCGCGGAGGCCTTCGGCGTCGTGATGGCGGTGCCGCAGGTCCCGGGCGGGGGGGTCTACGCCGGCTGCTGGGACTACTACGGCGCCGCCCACACCCGCGACAACCGGCATAACGACGATCTCCTCGCGCTCACCGACGAGCTGAGCGCCGACGCGGGCCTCGAGATCGACCCCGACCAGGTCTACATCACCGGCTTCTCGTCGGGCGGCGGCGAGGCGCTGATCCTCGGCTGCCTGGCGCCGGACGTCTTCGCGGGGGCCGGGATCGCGGCGGGTCCGTCGGTCGGCACCGAGGCGGTCCAGATCGGCTTCGTGTCGACCGACACCGCGGCCGCGGCGGCGCTGTGCGAGAGCCTCGCGGCGGCCAACGCCGGCGACTTCTCGACCCAGCTCGCGGCGGTCTACGCCGGCACCAGCGACTTCACCGTCGCCCAGGACTACGCGACGATCAACGCGGAGATGTTCGCGCTGCGCTACGGCGGCCTGAGCCCCGAGCCGGGGGCGCTCGACGTCGCCGGCCTCGCCGGCTACGAGCCCGCCGGCGAGGGCACCCTGTGGAGCGACGGCGACGGCCCGCGGATCGCCCTGATCAAGGCGACGGGGGGCTCCCACGCCTGGCCCGCGGGCTCTGGCGCTGGCGGCGTGACCTCCTTCGTCGAGGCCAAGGGCGTCGACTACGGCTCCTTCCTCGCCGAGTTCTTCACGACCAACAACCGCCGCGTCGACCCAGTCGGCGAGGAGACGACGTCGACCGGCGGCGACTCGGACAGCGACGGCTCGGGCTCCGACGGGACCGACGGCAGCGGCTCGGGCGGGTCGTCGGACGGGTCGTCGGGCGGGAGCTCCGCCTCGGACAGCGGCTCGGGCGGGTCGTCGGGGAGCTCCGACGCCGGCACCGGCGGGTCGTCGGGCGGCGGGACCGACGGCTCGGACAGCGACGCGAGCGACTCGGCGAGCGACTCGGCGAGCGCCTCTGCGACAGCAAACTATGGGAGCTTCGGCGGCGGCGACGACGACGGCGAGGGCGGCTGCGCGTGCAGCGTAGACGACCCCGACGCGCCGGGTTCGCTCCTCGGGCTCTCCTGCTTCGCGCTCGGCCTCCTCGTTCGCCGCCGACGGTCGCGAGCGTAAGGCCGCCCGCCGCCGCGGCGAGCTCGACGCGGTAGGGGAGCGGGGAGAACGAGGTTGCGAGACGAGCTCACCCATCACGCGAACGAACGCGGCGGGCACGGCCCGCGACCACGGAGGACGACGATGGCTCTCAACAACACTGGCACCACCCGCACCACCACGCGCCCGCTCGCCCTGACGGCGGCGCTCCTCCTCGCCGCCTGCGGCGGCGACGACACGGGCTCGACGAGCGCCTCCGCGAGCGACACGGACTCGACGACCTCGACCTCGGCGACCACCGGCGTGGTGACGACGACGGCGTCGGCGTCGGCGAGCGCGACGAGCGGTGAGACCACCGGCGCGACCGAGTCGACGACGGGGGACACGGAGTCGACGACGACCGGCGGCACGGAGTCGACGACGGGGGACACGGACTCGACCACCGGCGACACGGACACGGACACCGACACGACCGGCGTCCTGCCGCCGGACTACGAGCTCCTGAAGGAGGGCCTCGAGGAGCCCTACCTCCACGAGTACTTCGACGACGGCGACGGCGGCGTCGGCCACGTCACCTACTTCACGATCGACCCGATGGGCGCCGAGTTCATGGCCCTGCCGGCCGAGGAGCAGGCGAAGGTCAAGAAGATCCAGGCGAGCAAGCTCGCCTCGAGCAAGCTGCCGCCGACCGTCGAGCACCCCGGCGTCGAGGTCGTCGGCACCCTCAAGGTCGTCGACGGCGACGACGAGCGGATCCAGGAGCTGACGATCAAGGTCCCGGAGAACTGGAACGGCTCGCTGCTGGTCGTCGGCGCCCCCGGCACCCGCGACGAGTTCTCGAGCGAGGCGGTGATCGCCCCGTGGGCGCTCGCGCGCGGCTTCGCCTACGTCTCCGGCAACAAGGGCATGACCAACGGCGGCGCCGACGGCAACGCGACGATGCTCGGCCAGGCCCACCCGACCCAGCACTGGGGGATGATGATGATCGACCTCGGCGCGTGGGCTAGCGAGCGCCTCGCCGCGGCGATGCACGTCGACGTCGATCGGGTCTACGCCGTCGGCCTGTCGAACGGCGGCTACCAGGTCCGCCGCGCCCTCGAGATCGACCACCTCCGCGTCGAGGGCGGCGAGGCGCGGATCTTCGACGGCGGCCTCGACTGGGCCGGCGCCTACTGGCCGGACAAGGCGGCGCTCGACGCCGACAAGGACGACACCGTGACGCCGGCGGAGTTCGCCGCCGCCAACCACCTGGTGTCGACCAACGAGCGCGCGGCGCTGACGATCGGCTGGGCCTACGCCGGCGACACCCTCAACACGCCGGCGGCCTACGCCGAGAACCCGCCCTTCAAGGACGCCCACGCGGCGATGACCGCCGCGGGCTTCGACGCCGCCTCGGCGCCGATCTGGGGGGCGTACAACTCGACCTTCGACTACCTCAAGGACCTCGGCCTGACCCAGTTCAAGGGCGTCGGCTACTACAACTTCACGGGCTACGTCTTCCGCGCGGAGCTCCTCGGCCACGACCCGGGCGAGAGCCTCGCCTACTCGTGCTACTCGGACGGCAGCGACAACCCGCCGCCCTTCTACGCCTGGCTGGAGAACGCGGTCGACGGCGGGTGGACGGCCGAGAGCGTCGAGTGGGCGCTGCGCAACGCCAACACCGGGGTGTTCTCGGCGCCGCTGATCTCGATCTTCGGCGAGCGCGACGGCCTGATCGGCCTCGGCGCCAACGGCCAGGCCTACGCTGACGCCGTCGAGGCCGCCGGCGACCCGGCCCTCCACCGCCTCTACGTCGTCGAGAACGGCGGCCACGTCGACCTCCACAGCGACGGCTTCCTCGACTTCGACTTCAACGGGACGATCGGCGACGAGAACGCCGGCGACACCTACGTCATCATGCAGCCCTACGCCGAGCGGGCGCTCGACTACCTCGTCGCGTGGGTCGAGGAGGACGTCGCCGCGCCGGCGAGCAAGACCGTCAGCAGCGACCCGACCGACGACGTGCTCGACGCCGGCATGCTCGGCTGGGACTGAGCTGGGCGGGGCGCTTGGCGGGGCGAGGTCGAGGGGCGCGGCGCCCCCGGCCTCGCCCGTTCATGTCGGGGCGCTCCTCTCCGCCGTCCGCCCCGCGCCGCGAGGGCCTCCTAGCGGACCATGATCATGCCCTGCTTGTCCGCCAGCGCGCCGCCGAGGGGGCAGTGCTGCGCGGGCCACTCCTGCTCGGTGTAGAACGTCCAGAGCTTGTCGTGGAGGAGGCCGTAGTCGGCCATGTCGGCGAACTCCATGTCGCGGAAGAAGAACGCGCTGGTCTTCGACGTGTAGCCGGCGAAGCGGAGCATCCACTTCGGGACGTCGGGCGCGCAGGCGCCGTTGACGACGCCGTAGTAGCTCGGCTGGATCGCGTCGTTTTGGTGGGCGGAGACGAAGTCGCTGGGGACGCCGAGGTTGTAGACGTTGCCGCCCCAGGTCTTGCCGG
This sequence comes from Myxococcales bacterium, assembly GCA_020431135.1. Classification (GTDB taxonomy): domain Bacteria; phylum Myxococcota_A; class Polyangia; order Nannocystales; family Nannocystaceae; genus JADJRG01. The sequence goes on from JAGQIT010000394.1 coordinate 4,699, forward strand.
CCTTGTAGTCGCCGATCAGGAGCTCGTCGAAGTCGAAGGGGTTGACGTGGAGGCCGAGGGAGTAGGGCTTGCTGTCGTCGTCGACGCTGCCGGTCTGCGAGCGCCAGCCGAAGCTCGCGGCGGCGCCGCTCGGGTGCGAGCGGCCGACGAGGAGCCAGCCGCCGCCGGCGGTCTCGAGGTCGCAGTAGACCGTCACCGGCGTGTTCGGATCCTGCGGCAGGGTGATCGTGTAGACGCCGCTGACGACGGCGTCGGCGTTGCCCTTGAGGTACTCCTGGAGCTCGACGCAGCTGCTCACGGGGTAGAC
>JAGQIT010000395.1:0-2746 GCA_020431135.1 Myxococcales bacterium
TCGGGGGCGCGGCAGTCGAGCGGGACGCCGTGCTCCAAGAGGAGGCCGTACTCCTCCTTGCGCCCGCGGACCTCGTCGTTGAGCTTGTAGGGGTCCTGGATCAGCGCCTCGAAGCCCTCGAGGTGCGGCGGCGGGAAGCGGTTGAGCCAGAGGTGGACGCCGGGCTCGCGCGAGAAGGCGAAGGCCTCTTGGAGGTAGGGGCGCATCTCCTCGAGGTCGTAAAAAAGCGTCTCCTTGCCCTCCTTGTAGGCGCGGCCGAAGGGGATGATGTGCAGGAGGTCGTACTCGAGGACCCCCATGCCGATGAACTTTCGGAGCATGTCCGGGAGGTGGCGGACGTTCGCTCGGTTGACGCAGACGTCGATGTTGATGATCACGCGGCCGTCGTCGAGGGCGTTTTGCAGGCCCTTGAGCTCCTCCTCGAAGGCGCCCTTGGTGCCGACGAGCGCGTCGTGGATCCGCGCGTTCGGGCCGTGGATCGAGAAGGTGATCTCGCCGAGGCCGGCGTCGACCGAGCGGCGGAGGAAGTCGCCGTAGGCGAACATCCGCCCGTTGGTGACGGTCTGGACCTTGTGGTAGCCGGCGAGGCGACCGAGGCGGACGAAGTCGACGAAGTTCGGGTGGATCGTCGGCTCGCCCCCCGAGAGGATCAGGCGCTCGGCGCCCTTGCGCCGGCCGTCGAGGATCTGGGCCTTGATCTCGGCGCGCGCGCGGTTGGTGCCGTCGTGGGTGTGCGCGTCGAGGCAGAAGATGCAGCGATCGTTGCAGTCGAAGGTGAGGCGGACCCAGTTGCGCTTCTGGTGGGCGGCCTCCTCGTGGATCGTCACCTTATCGGCGGCCGGATCGCGGGCGTCGAGCTCCATCGCCGCGATCATAGCCGACCCGCGGGCGGCCGCGGGCGCGGGCGCTGTGCTATCCTGCCGCCGATGTGCGCTGGTCGCGTGCTGGTCGTACACCCGCCGGCTTCGATTGCCCGGGACTTCATCGACTATCCCTATTTTGCGAACCTCGGGGCCGCCCAAGTCGCCGCCGTTCTCGGCGAGATCGAGGCCGCGCAGGGCCGCGACGTCGCCCTCGTCGACGCCTTCGCGCTCGCGGGCGCGGGGCTTTCCTGGCGCGAGGACGGGCGCGCAGACCTCGGCGCACCCGTCGCTGAGGTCACGGCCGCGATCGACCGCGCGATCGCGGACGCCGGGCCGGCGATCGACTTCGTCGTCGTCGCCCTGACGCCCTTCCACCGCCCGCCGACCCGCGACGATCGCCTCGCGCCCGTCCTCGAGCACCTCCGCGCCCGCCTGCCGGAGGCCGCGCTCGTCCTCGCCGACTGCTACCAGTCCGGGCAGCACTACGTCGAGGCGACCGGCGACGCCCTCCTCGCCGCCTACCCCGAGGTCGACGCCTGGGTGAAGTACGAGGGCGAGGTGACGATCCCGGCGCTCCTCGAGGCCTGGCGCGCCGGCGACCGCCCGACCGGTCTGCACAAAGGGACAGCCCCGCCGGACCTCGACGCGCTGCCGCTGCCGGCCTGGGATCGCGTCGACCTCGACGCCTACGCCCGCTTCCACGCGCGCGTCGTCGCCGACCTCGGGCGCGGCGCCTGGGCCTTCCCGATCGACGGCCGGACGCTCCCGCTCGTGACCTCACGCGGCTGCCCCTTCCGCTGCCTCCACTGCTCCTCGAACCCGGGGCGCGAGCCCGGCGCGCCGAAGACCCAGCGGCGGCTCTCGGCCGCGCACCTCGGCGCGCTGATGACCGCCCTCGTCCGCGACCGCGGGGCGACGCGCCTCGCCGTCCTCGACGAGCTGATCAACGTCAACGAGGGCCACTTCGACGCCTTCCTCGGCCACGTCGACGCGCTCGACGTCGCCTTCGAGATCCCCAACGGCATGCGCGCGGACTACCTCGAGCGCCGCCACCTCGAGGTCATGCGCGGGCGCGTCAGCACCGTGAGCGTCAGCGCCGAGAGCGGCTCGCAGCGCGTCGTCTCGGAGGTCGTCGGCAAGCGCCTCGACCTCGATCGGATCGTCGCCGCGGCCGAGAACGCGGCGGCCGTCGGCGTGCCGCTGATGGTCCACTACATGATCGGCCTGCCGGGGGAGAGCGCCGCCGAGATCAACGAGACGCTGGCCTTCGCGCTCGATCTCTTCGACCGCTTCGGCGCGTTCCCGGCCGTGCAGTACGCGACGCCGCTCCCCGGCACCGCGCTCGCCGAGGCCGGCGCCCAGCGGCGGGCGGACGACAGCGCGCGCCACCTGCCGATCGCCGGCGACTGGGGCCCCTACTTCCAGATGGCGCCGAGCCCCGGGATCTCGCAGGTCGACCCCGACACGCTGCGGCGCTTCATGTGGACCTTCCGCCAGCGCCTCGCCGCGTCGCAGGGGCCGCAGAAGCTGGTGATGAACGTCACCTACGTCTGCAACAACCACTGCACCTTCTGCGCCGTCGGCACGCGGACGCAGCTCGACGGCCACCCGACGCGCCAGCGCGAGCACCTCGACCGCTACCGCCGCGAGGGCGTGACGATGGTCGACTTCGACGGCGGCGAGCCGACCCTCAACCCGGAGCTCGTCCCCTTGATCCGCTACGCCCGGGCGATCGGCTACCAGCGGATCAACGTCACGACCAACGGCCGCCTGTGCTTCTACGAGGACTACGCGCGCAAGCTCGTGCGCTCGGGGCTGACCACCCTGCTCTTCTCGGTCCACGGCGCCGACCCGCGGACCCACGCCCAGCAGGTCGGCGTCGC
>JAGQIT010000395.1:2837-7758 GCA_020431135.1 Myxococcales bacterium
ACGCTGACCAAGGGCAACGCCCACCAGCAGATGGAGCTCGCCCAGCTCGCCTGGGACCTCGGCCTGCGCTGGCTGAACATCCAGTTCCTGACCCCCTTCGGCCGCGCGACGCGGATGATCGCCCCCGACACCGAGGCCGCCGCCGCGGGCACGCGCGCGATCATCGAGACCTGGGGCGAGCGCATGAAGATCCAGGTGATCAACCTGCCCTTCTGCTTCCTCCCTGGCCTCGAAGATCACCTCCAGGGCGACCTCGGCAAGCTCAGCCGGCACATGGTCTTCGTCAACAACGAGTCGGTGAACCTCGCCGGCTACCTCGCCGAGCGGCGGACGCGGCGGCCCGTCTGCGAGGGCTGCCCGCACGCCTGCTTCTGCGGCGGCTTCTACGAGCTCGACCAGGTCCCGGAGCCGCCGTGGCTGATCGCCGCCGAGGACCTCGTGCGGCCGATCGACGATCCGCGGCGCCACGAGTCGGTCCCCGCCGGCTTCCGCGAGCGCGTCGACGCCCGCCTCGCTGACGAAAAGGGCTGACCCTTTGGACATGCTGATGCGACGCCCGCCCCCGAGCGTCGCCGCGGGAGCTCGAACAGGGATGGTTCCCGCGCGAAGGTCCCGCCGTCGCCGCGCCGCGGACAGGCCCGGATCTCCTCGGCCTCCACGAGCGCGTCGACGCTCGGGTCACCGCCGGAGGGACCTGTCCAAAAGGTCTGTTTGGCGACAGGCGCGGCTCAGCGCGCGGCCTCGAGGGCCTCGGGGGCCTCGTCCCAGAGGGTCTCCATCGTGAAGGGCCCGCCGTCGATGACCCACGGGTTGCCCTGGAGGTAGCGGCGGTGGCGGTCGAGCTCGCGGATCGCCGCCATGTCGGCGTCGCTGAGGGTGAGCTCGCCCGCCGCGAGGTTCTCGGCGATCCGGCGCGGCTTGACCGACTTGGGGATCACCGAGGTCCCGCGCTGGACGCCCCACGCGATCAGCACCTGGGCGGGGGTCGCCCCGTGGCGCGCGGCGATCGCCGCGAGGGTCGTCTCCTCGAGGAGCACGGGCTCCGCCTCGTCGCCGCGGAAGAAGTCCGGGCGGCCGCCGGCGCCGAGCGGCGAGTAGGCGGTGAGGTGGACGTTCTCGGCGGCGCAGAACTCGAGCATCGCCGGCTGCTGGAGGTAGGGGTGGAGCTCGATCTGGTTGACCTCCGGGCGGCGCCTCGCCCCGTCGAGGAGGCCGCGGAGCTTCTTGACGCTGTGGTTCGAGACGCCGATGTGACGGGCGAGGCCGGCGTCAGCGGCCGCCTCCATGCCGCGCCAAGTCGCGCCGAGCGGCAGCTCCTCGAGGCTGATCATGTCGGCGCCCGACCGCGGCATGTGGACGCCGGGGCGCAGCGCGACCGGCCAGTGGATCAGGTAGAGGTCGAGGTAGTCGAGCCCGAGATCCGCGAGGGTCTTCTTCAGGGCGGGGAGCACCGCGTCCTCGGCGTGCGCGGTGTTCCACAGCTTCGAGGTGATCCACAGCTCCTCGCGCTTGACGACGCCGGCGGCGAAGCACTCGCGCAGGGCCGCGCCGACCTCGGCCTCGTTGCCGTAGATCGCCGCGCAGTCGATGTGGCGGTAGCCGACGCGGATCGCCTCCTTGACGGCCGCGCCGACCTCCCCGGGGGCCGAGAGCCAGGTGCCGAGGCCGATGGCCGGGAGGGTGTCGCCGTTGTCGAACGAGTAGGTGCGCATCGCCGGCGAAGGTAGCCCTCCGGGCCCGCGGCTGTCGACCCTGCGGGCCTCAGGCGCCGACGATCGGCAGGCGCGTCGGGGCGCGCGCAGGCGCTTGATCGCGGGCGCCGGCGATCTCGGCGTCGCCGTATACCTCGAGGTAGTCGGGGCGGATCCCCGGGCAGTAGGAGCGGTGCTCGCAGCCCTCGCAGGCCGGCACGTGGACGTGGCCGGCGAGCTTCGACTCGTGGAGCTCGAAGATCGCCTCGGGGGTGACGACCATGACCCGGTCGGCGCCCGGATCGTAGGCGTGGCCGGCGTCGTCGCCGAGGAGGCAGCGCGGGATGTGGAGCGAGCGCGCCCTGATCCCGCGGCGGCGGGCCTCCTTCAGGGACTCGCGGACGATCGGCATCGCCTCGGTCATCCGCGGCAGCGAGTCGAGGTTGTCGCGGTTGCCGTCGGTGAGCGAGACGTACCAGAGGTCGACGTTTCGGACGCCGCGCTCGCCGAGCCAGGCGATCGCCGCGGGCAGGCGCGCGAGGGTGTCGCGCTTGAGGATCAGATCGGCGACGACGACCTCGACGCCGCTGGCGAGCGCGTTGTCGAGGCCGGCGACCATCGCCGCGTAGGTGCCCTCGCGGCGGACGAGGCGCTCGTAGGCCTCGGCGACGTGGGTGTGGATCGAGAGGTGGATCCGGGTGACGCCGGCGTCGACGAGGCGCTGGACGTTGGCGGCCTCGGCGAGCACGAGGCCGTTGGTCTGCACCTTGATGTCGGCGAAGCCGAGCTTGGCGGCGGCGCGGACGAGGCCGAGGAGGTCGCCGCGGATCGTCGGCTCGCCGCCGGTGAAGGAGACGCGATCGTAGGAGAGCGCCCGGCCGCGACGGAGCGCGGCGACGACCTCGGCGGCGGTCAGCGAGCGTCGGCGCATCTCCGGCGTGATCGTGCAGTAGTCGCAGGCGACGTTGCAGTCGTAGCCGAGGATGACGTCGAGGAGCCCGCCCACCGCCGCGAGCTTAGCAGGCCGCCGTGGTCGTCGCGCGTCGCGGTGGATCGCAGAGACGCTGCGAGGCCGCGCGTCGCTCCGCTCAGCGTCGTCGTCCGTGCGTTGGGGCGCCGTGCCGGGCACAGACCTCTTCGAGATCGATGAGGGCGTGCCCGGGCGCTCAGCGCAGGGCGACGCGGACGGGCGCGTGCCGCCGCTCCGTCGTCCCGTCGCCGAGCTGCCCCCAGCCGTTGTCGCCCCAGCAGTAGGCCTCGGCGGCGGCGCCCTCCCCTGCGATCGCGCAGCTGAAGTAGAAGCCGAGCGCGACGCCGGTGACCGGCGGCAGGCCCTCGACCTTGGCCGCGCCCTCGCTGCCGCCGCGGAGGTCCGGCGGGTGGCCGAGCTGACCGAAGGCGTTGTTCCCCCAGCAGTAGAGCGCGCCCTCCTCGGTGCGCCCGCAGGCGTGGCTGCCCCCGGCGGCGATCTCGACGAGCGCCGGGACCTCGTCGAAGCGCGAAGGCCGGTAGCGCGGGTTGGCCTCGCCGAAGTCCATCGTCGTCCCCGTCTGTCCCCAGCGCCAGATCGAGCCGTCGGCGGCGCGGGCGTAGGAGTGGGAGCCGCCGACGGCGATCGCCGCGACCTTCGGCAGGTCGATCGCGCGGACCGGGGTCGCCGAGCTCTTGCACTCCTGCGGCGGCAGGCAGCGGCTGCTCGGGCACAGCTCGCGCTCGTAGCGGCAGCCGCCCTCGCCGTTCCCGAGCTGACCGCTGCCGTTGTGACCCCAGCAGCGCACCTGACCGCGGCGGAGAACGCAGGCGTGGCCGTCGGAGAGCGCGAGGTCGCGGCTCCCCTTGAGCGCCGCGGCGTCGACCGACCGGCTCTCGCGGCGCTCCTGACCGTCGCCGAATTCGCCGCTCCCCCAGCACTGATAGCGCGTCCCCTTGGCCGCGCAGGCGCGGTGGAAGCCGGCGAAGATCCGATCCGCGACGACGCCGGCGACCTCGGTCGGGGCCGCCTTGCGATCGCCGCCGCCGTCGCCGAGGCGACCGCCGTCGTTCTCCCCCCAGCAGTAGACCGCGCCGGCCTCGGCGAGGGCGCAGGTGTAGTCGTAGTCGGCGACGACCTGGACCGCCGGCGGCAGGCCGACGACCGGCGTCGGCGTCAGGATCGACTCGCTGGTGGAGTCGCCGACGCCGAGGATCCCGAAGCGGTTGAGGCCCCAGCAGCGCACCTCGCCGCCGCCGAAGAGCGCGCAGGTGTGGTGGACCCCGGGCGCGAGGGCGACGAGTTCTCCGGCTGCGGCGCCCTTTGTCGGGATCTGCGGCGCCTCGGGCTCGTCGACCGCCGTCGCGGCCTCGGCCTGCGCCGCCTCGATCGACCCGGCCGTAGCCTCGGCCTCTAGCTCTGCGCGCGCCTGCGGCCGCGGCTCGACCTCCGGCGCGCGGTGAGCCGAGCAGCCGAGCGCGAGCGCGCCGAGGACCAGGAGACGCGGGCCGTCCACCGCCCCATGGTACGCGCTCCCCCGGACCTGCGCGGGCCCCGAAGACCTCCGCGATCACGCCCGCGCTGAGCTCGGCGGCGAGCCGCAGGACATGCGCGCAGAGGCCCCGCGAGGACCTTGCGCGCCGCCGCACCCCGGCGGTATCGCAGGCTCGATGAACGAGCCGCCGCCGCAACCCTACGCCGATCGAGCCGCGACCGCGGCCGCCTTCGCCGCCCACGTCAACCGCGGCAAGGTCGCGACCTTCGAGCGCTACGGCATCGAGCTGGTGATGGGCGCCCGCGAGGGCGTCCGCTTCAAGGACGCCTTCAGCGGCCGCGAGTTCTACAACTGCCACTGCAACGGCGGCGTCTTCAACCTCGGCCACCGTCACCCGGCGATCGTCGAGGCGACCGCGGAGGCGCTCGCCGGCGGCCTCGACATCGGCAACCACCACTTCGTCTCCGGCTACCGGGCGCAGCTCGCCGAGCGCCTCGCCGCGACCACCGGCGGCCGCCTCTCGGGGGTCGTCTTCGGGGTCAGCGGCGGCGAGGCGGTCGACCTCGCGATCAAGGTCGCGCGCGCCCGCACCGGCCGCCAAGCTGTCCTCTCGGTCAGCGGCGGCTACCACGGCCACACCGGCCTCGCCCTCGCGGCCGGCGACGCCCAGTACCGCGCCCCCTTCGGCCCCAACCTCCCGGCCTTCCGTCAGCTCCCCTTCGGCGACCTCGCGGCGATCGACGCGGCCGTCGACGACGACACGGC
>JAGQIT010000395.1:7832-9451 GCA_020431135.1 Myxococcales bacterium
GAGCGCGGCGCCCTGCTGATCCTCGACGAGGTCCAGACCGGCCTCGGCCGCACCGGCGCGCTCTGGGGCTACGAGCACGAGGGCGTCGAGCCCGACATGGTCGTCACCGGCAAGGGGCTGAGCGGCGGGATCTACCCGATCACCGCGACGCTGATGCGCCCCGAGCTCCACGCCTTCTTCGACGCCCACCCCTTCATCCACATCTCGACCTTCGGCGGCGCCGAGCTCGGCTGCGCCGCGGCCCTCGCGGTCCTCGACGTCATCGAGGCGCCCGGCTTCCTCGACCGCGTCCGCGTCCTCGGCGAGCGCTTCGCCGCGGGCTTCGCCGGCGCGCCCTTCGAGCTGCGCCGCCGCGGCCTCTTCATGGGCCTCAAGTTCGCGGCCGAGGGCGCCGGCATGGTCGCCACCAAGATGCTCTACGAGCGCGGCGTCTTCGCCCTCTACGCCAACAACGACACCTCGGTGCTCCAGTTCCTGCCGCCGCTCGTCACCACCGACGACGAGGCCGACGCGATCATCCGCGCGGTCCGGGGGGCGCTCGGATGAGCGCGCTCGCAGCACCGCCCGTCCTCAGCGACGCCGAGCTCCGTGACCTCGACGCGGCGATCGAGCGCGCCCTCGAGGCCGGCGACGAGTCGGCGGCCGGCCTCGAGCTCCTCGGCTACGGCGAGATCTCCTGCGTCGTCGCCTGGCGCGCCGGCGACGACCGCGTCGCCTGCAAGCGCCTGCCGGTCTTCGCCGAAGCCGCGACCCTCGAGCGCTATCAGGCGAGCTTCACCGAGTACCTCGAACGCCTCGCCGCCGGCGGGGTCACGCCGGTGGCCAGCGGCCTCCAGGTGCTCCCGCGGGGCCACGGCGCCGCCGCGGTCTACTGCGTCCAGCCGCGCCTCGCCGGCGACGCGCTCGTCAGCCGGGCGCTCCGCGGGCTCGAGGAGGACGCCGCCCTCGCGCTCTTCGATCGCCTCCTCGACGCGATCGAGGGCGTCACCTCGGCGACCGTCGGCCTCGACGGCCAGCTCTCGAACTGGGCGCTGGTCCGCGGCGAGCTCCGCTACCTCGACGTGACCACGCCGATGCTCCGCGACGGCGACGGCGGCGAGCGGATGCCGGTCGGGGTCTTCCTCGCGTCGCTGCCGTGGGCGCTGCGCGGGATCGTCCGCCGGTGGATGCTGCGGCCGATCCTCGACAAGTACTACGACCCGCGCGGCGTCGTTCTCGACCTCCTCGGCAACCTCCACAAGGAGCGCCTCGCCCACCTCCTGCCGGCGTTCCTCGACCGCGCCAACGCCCGCCCCGGGCTCGCTCCGGCGCTGACCCAGGCGGAGGTCGATCGCTACTACGCCGCCGACGCCCGCGACTGGGCGCTGCTCCAGCGCCTGCGTCGCCTCGACCGCGCGTGGCAGCGCCGCGTCCGGCGGCGGACCTACCCCTTCCTGCTGCCCGGCGCGATCGAGCGCTGACCCCAGGGCCAGCTGAGCCGCTCCGCGAGCGCAGCCCCGCGAGCCCGCGACCGGCCCCTCGGCTCGCGCCTCACCGCGACCGCGCTCGCCCGCATGGTGCTCTCGCGTGTGACCTGGCACGATCGCCCTGTCCCATAGCCTGTTGGAGAACCTGATGAA
>JAGQIT010000395.1:9557-14972 GCA_020431135.1 Myxococcales bacterium
CGTCCACCACCGCCACCACCGCCACCGAGACGACGACCGCGACGACGACCGCGACGAGCGCCAGCGGCAGCGAGAGCGACAGCGACGGGACGAGCACGTCGACCACCGCGCCGACGAGCACGTCGGATCCGACGACGACCTCGAACCCGACGACCTCGACCACCGGCGACCCGACCACCGGCAGCGCCAGCGACACGGACGCGACCACCGACGGCACGACCACCGACGAGCCTCTCTGCCCGGAAGGTCAGGTCATCTGCGAGGACAACGTCAAGAAGGTCTGCGACGGGATGGGCGGCTTCTCCGAGGAGACCCCCTGCGACGACGCCTGCGCCCCGGATCTCGGCTGCGTGCTCTGCGTCCCCGGCGAGGGCTCGTGCGAGGGCGAGGGCCTCGCCAAGATCTGCAACGACATGGGCGACGGCTACGTCGACGAGACCTGCGACACGGTCCAGGGCGTCACCTGCGACGCCGACCTCGGCCAGTGCGTCGGCGCCTGCGCCCCGGACAACCTCGGGATCTCCTACATCGGCTGCGACTACTACCCGGTCGTCACGCCCAACGTCGTCAGCGCGTCCTTCAACTTCGCCGTCGTCGTCTCGAACACCTCGGCGAACAGCGCCCACATCACGGTCACGCGCGGCGCCCAGATGGTCACCGAGGCCGACGTCCCGAGCCAGTCGGTCCAGGTCGTCACCCTGCCGTGGGTGAACGAGCTCAAGGGCGGCGGCAACTCGAAGATCGTCGTCGACGGCGCCTACCGCCTGCGCGCCGACCAGCCGATCACCCTCTACCAGTACAGTCCGCTCGAGTACCAGCTCGGGGGGAGCAACTCCTTCACCAACGACGCCTCGCTCCTCGTCCCGGTGAACGCCTGGACCGGCGACTACTGGGTGGCGATCCGCAACACCCTCAACGGCCTCCCCGGCGCCTACGCGGTGGTCGCCAGCCAAGACGACACGACCGTCGACGTCACGCCGTCGGCGACCGGGATGATCGTCAAGGGCGGCGGCGGGATCGCCAACGACGGCACCGGCCAGGCGATCCTCGATCAGGGCGACGTGCTCATCGTCCTCTCGGCCGCCGGCGGCGGCGGCCCGGACATCTCCGACCTCACGGGCACCCACGTCGAGGCCGACAAGCCGATCGAGGTGATCAGCGCCCACCAGTGCACCTACGTGCCCTACAACGTCACCGCCTGCGATCACCTCGAGGAGTCCAACCTCCCCTACGAGAGCCTCGCCAAGGAGTACATCGTCACGACGCCGCTGGTGAAGCCGCAGGGGCAAAACCCCTTCACCAAGGCGCGCATGGTCCGGGTGATCGCCACCGAGGCCGGGACGACGATCACCTACGACCCGCCGCAGGGCGGCGCGCCGACGAGCCTCGCCAACGCCGGCGACTACTTCGAGATCGCCGCGACGGCCGCGGACTTCAAGGTCAGCGCCGACAAGAAGATCGTCGTCTCCGAGTACATGCAGGGGCAGGCCGCCGGCGGCAACACGGGCGACCCGGCGATGACGATCGCGGTGCCGACCGAGCAGTACCGCACCGACTACCTCTTCCACGCGCCGACCAACTACGAGAGCTCGTTCGTCAACATCACGGCGCCGATGGGCGCGAGCATCACCCTCGACGGCCAGAACATCCCCGCGCTGACGCCGATCGGCGGCACCGGCTTCGGCGTCGCCCGGGTCGAGGTCTCCAACCAGGGCGACGGCACCCACGCGCTGAGCGGCGACCAGAAGTTCGGGGTCCAGGTCTACGGCTACGGCCAGTACACGAGCTACTGGTACCCGGGCGGGCTCGACCTCAAGTTCATCCCGCAGTAGGCGACGGGCGCTCCGGCGCGGCGTCGACGAGCTCGCGTCGCCGCGTCGGTCGCGTGATCTCGGCGGCCGCGCGAGGCTCGCGGCGCTCGCTCCGGATCCACGCCTCGAGGCGATCGAGGGCCTCGTTGAGGAGGCCGCGGGAGGTGGCGAGCGAGAGCCGCAGGTGCCCCGCCGCGCCGGGCCCGAAGAACGCCGGCGAGCCCGGGACCAGGGCGACCCGCGCCTCGCGTTGGATCCGCTCGGCGAGCGCCGCCTCGTCGATGTCGAGGCCGAGGCCGGTGATCTCGGGGAAGACCACGAAGGTGCCCTCGGGCGCGTGGCAGCGGACGCCGGGCATCGCGTTCAGGCGCTCGACCGCGAGGTCGCGCTGCGCTCGCAGGTGGGCGACGAAGCGCCGCTGCCAGGCGCCGCCGCGGGTGAGCGCCGCCGCGCCGGCGACCTGCGAGAGGGTCGAGACCCCGTACGCGGTCGCGTCGGCGTGGCTGACCTCCGCGAGGCGGTCGGCCGCCGCCGGCGACGGGCAGAGCACGACGCCGAGGCGGAGCCCCGCGAGCCCGTAGCCCTTCGAGAAGCCGTAGACCGTGTGGGTGCGCGCGGCGATCTCCGGGCTCAGCGCGGCGACCGAGACCATCGACGCCCCGTCGAAGACGACGTCGGACCAGACCTCATCGCTGAGGATCTCGAGGTCGTGACGGAGCGCGAGCGCTGCGAGCTCGGCGAGCTCCTCGCGGCTCCACACGCGCCCGAGGGGGTTGTGCGGGTTGCAGATCGCGATCATCCGCGTGCGCGGGCCGATGAGCGCCTCGACCTCGTCGACGTCGACGGTCATCCCGCGGTCGACGTTGATCGCGAAGCGGCGGACGACCCCGCCGGCGGCGACGACCGAGCGCTCGAAGAGGAAGTCGACCGGATCCGCGATCAGGACCTCATCGCCGGGCTGGAGCAGCGCCTTGGCGACGAGGAACATCGCCGAGGCCGCGCTGTTCGCCGCGAAGACGGCCGCGGGCGCGCACGGGATCCCGCGCCGGCGCGCGAGGGTCTCGGCGACCGTCGCCCGGAAGCTCGGCAGGCCGTGATTCGCCCCGTAGGACAGGTAGCCGGAGGCGATGTAGCTGGCCATGGCCTCGCGGATCTCGGCCGCGATCGGGAAGTCCGAGTCGGCGGCGGTCAGCGGGATCACGTCCTCCTCGACCTCGGCCCAGCGGTAGTTGTGGGCGCGCTGGCGGAGGACGTCGAGGTCGACGCGATCGTCGGCGAAGAGCGGATCGTGGAGCGACATCACGCCTCCCTCACGATCTGCGCGTCGGCCGAGGCGCGGATGGCGACGAGGAGGCTGCTGATCCCGCGCGGGGAGAGGCGCCGGCGCACGCGGCAGAGGCCGCTCGACGCCGGGTCGACGTGGCCGCGGAGCCCGCGGCGGATCTCGCCGAGGTCGAGGCGACCGTTGTCGTCGGCGTCGAGCTCGGCGAAGGTCGCCTCGGCGTCGCCCTCGAGGTCGAGGCGGACGAGCGCCCGCGCGTACTCCACGCGGTCGAGCCCGCCGTCGCCGTTGAGGTCGAGGGCCGCGAAGAGGTCGGCGATCCGCGGCGCCGGCAGGGCGAGGTGCTCGCCGAGCCGCGACGCGCCGCCGCCGATGTAGGGCAGCGTCGACGGCGTCCCCGTGGCGACGAAGTCCGCGAGGATCCGCCGGCCCTCGTCGATGTAGACCGCGACGTCGGCGCGGCGATCCGCGGCGAAGCCCGCGAGCGCGGCCGGGAGCTCCGCGCGGTCGTCGATCGCGGCGAGGGTGTCCGCGAGGATGACGCTGTCCTCGAGGGCAGCGCTCACGCCCTGGCTCGTGAAGGGGAGGAGCGGGTGCGCGGCGTCGCCGATGATCACGGCGTTGTCGCAGTGGAGAGTCGGCGGGATGTCGGCGTCGACCGGGTGCCAGACGTGCGCCGTCGACAGGTCGGCGGCGGCGAGGTACTCGCGGACGAGCGCCGGAGCGTCGCCGAGGTGCTCGTTCAGGAAGTCGCGCAGCGCCGCCTCGCTCGCGCCGCGGGGCGGCGGCGCGATCCTCTCGGCGTCGAACTGGAGGAAGCCGATGACCCGCTCCGGCGTCGGCGAGAGGAGGCCGAAGGCGATCCCGCGGCCGGGGAGCACCGTCTTGACGAAGGTGTCGCCGAGGCGGGCGGCGAGCTCCGGCGAGTGGGTCGAGGTGACCAGCTCCTTGACCCGGCTCGGGCGCCGCGCGTAGCCAGGGTTGAGCGCGGCGCACAGCGGCGAGCGCCAGCCGGAGGCGTCGACGACGAGCTCGTCGGCGGCGATCACCTCGCGGCTGCCGTCGGCGAAGGAGAGCGCGCAGATCCGCCGGCGGCCGCCCGCGGTCGGCTCGCTGTGGAGCGCGACGCAGCGGCGGGCGAGCTTGAGCACCCCGGCCCCGAGGCGCGCGCGCAGGCCCTCGACGATCGCCGCCCGCGTGACCGAGTAGACCGCGCCCATCGCCTCGTCGCGGAGGGCCGCGCCCGGCGTGCGGATGACGGCGCGGCGCAGCGGCTTGCTGTCCGCGAGAACGTCGGCGCAGCCGATCGAGGCGAGCGCCGAGACGCCGTTCTCCATGAGGATGAGCCCGTGACCGAGCTTCCGCGGCAGGGTCTCGCTGGTCTCGCGCTCGTAGATCGTGACCTCGTCGACGCCCGCGCGCTCCTGCAGCGCCAACGCCAAGCTCAACCCCGCAACACCGCCGCCGATGATTCGTACTCGCATGTCGTTCCCCCAGCCTGCGCCGGCGCCGTGATCTCTCGCGGATCGCGGCCTCGCCGGCGCGGTTCGGGGGGGTAGACCCGGGGTCTTCCGGATCGATCACGGGCTGAAGAAAAAAATCGAAACTGCAGGGGGCGCGCGCTATCGCCCCCCTCTTCGGCAGGAGGAGACCCCGCACACAGGCCGCTCGCGGCGGGCTGCTACGCTCGAAGCTCGTGGCACAGGCCCCGCGCTCACCCATCTCCGCCGCAGCCTCGCCGCTCGCCGTACAGCGCGTCGCAGCGGCGACCGGTCGACGACCGCTGCGCGAGCGCAGGCGGGACCTCGATCCGCGAGAGGCCGCGTCGTCGACACGACGAAGCTCGGTCGCCATGCTCGGGGCGCTCCTCCTCGTTCTCGGCTGTCGCACGCCGACCGAGCCCCCGCCCGTCACCGCGCCCCAGTCCGCCGCCGTCCACCCGCCGACCGCGAGCGAGGCGCCCGCGCCTGCACCCGACCCTGCGCCTGCGCCGGATGAGGCCGCGCCGCCCCCCTGCGCGAGCGACTCCGACTGCGTCGCCGACCGGGCCTGCGCCGACAAGACCTGCGCCACCCCGGCCGACCCCCCCCCGTCGATCTGCGACGGCGGCGAACGCTGCGACCCCGAGACAGCCGCGACCTGCCCCGGCGACGAGGCGTGCTTCGAGGGCTGCTGCCTGCCCCTGGCCATCGATCGCTGCGCCCTCGTGCTGCCGCAGAAGATCGGCTGGCAGGCGCGCTCGAAGTGGGAGGTCGACAAAGCGAGCGTCGCCGCCCTCGACGCGATCGCGGCGACGCTGCGCCGCCTCGGCGCGCCGCAGAC
>JAGQIT010000395.1:15142-15631 GCA_020431135.1 Myxococcales bacterium
GCCCAGAACCGCCGCGTCGAATTCATCCTCGAAGACTGCCGCAGGCGCCTCGACGCGGCGCCGTAGCGGCCCCGCGTCAGCCCTCGTAGCGGTAGCCGACGCCGTGGACCGTGCGGATGATCTCCGGCTTCTTCGCGTCGACCTCGATCTTCTTGCGCAGCTTGGCGATGTGCTGGTCGATCGTCCGGCTGTTCGGGTAGCTGTCGATGCCCCAGCACTCGGCGAAGATCGTGTCGCGATCGAGGGCGACGCCCGGGCGCTGGGCGAAGAGGCGGAGGAGCGCGACCTCGCGGAGGCTGAGCTCGATGAGGTCGTCGCCGCGCTGGGCCCGGAGCTCGTCGGGGAGCACCCGCAGGCCGCCGATCAGGAAGCCCTGGGCCTCGGGGCTCGGGCGCCGGCGGAGGCAGCGGCGGCTGACCGCGCGGATCCTCGCGATCACCTCGTGGATCCCGAAGGGCTTGCCGATGTAGTCGTCGGCGCCGAGCTCGA
>JAGQIT010000396.1 GCA_020431135.1 Myxococcales bacterium
GATCGACGCGCTCGTCGCCGACGGCTGGACCGACCTCGACAGCGGCCTGCGTCAGGGCTACGCGCTCGCCGACGGCCACTATCGCCCGGAGTACAACAACCGGGTGCTCCTGATCACCGACGCGCTGACGAACACCGGCGTGACCGATCCCGAGGTCATCGCTGTGGTCGGCGAGGCCTACGACAGGCGGCGGGTCCGGCTGTCGGGCGTCGGCGTCGGCAGCACCTTCAACGACGAACTCCTCGACGATCTGACCGAGCGCGGCAAGGGGGCCTACGTCTTCCTCGGCTCGGAGGCGGAGGTCGACGCGGTCTTCGGGGCGCGCTTCATCTCCCTCCTCGAGACGACGGCGCTCGACGTCCACTTCCGCCTCCACCTGCCGCCGTCGCTGCGGCTCGACGTCTTCCGCGGCGAGGAGGCGTCGGCGCACAAGGAGGAGGTCCAGCCGATCCACTACTTCGCCGGCACAGGCCAGCTCTTCGCGGCGGAGCTGGTCGCGCGCGGCGACCAGCTCCGGCCGCAGGACTCGATCATGCTGACGATCGAGTACGAGGATCCCGAGAGCGGCGCGGCGATGGTCGAGGAGCGGGCGTGGCGGATCGGCGACATCACCGGCGAGTCGACGAACATCCGCAAGGCCAGGGTGATCCTCGAGTTCGTCGAGCAACTCGCGCGCCTCGTGGCCATCGAGGACCTTGATTTCACCAGGGCTCCGGCCGCGATCTGCGACGAGGGATCGGCGGCGCTCGATCGCCTCAGCGAGCCGGTCGCCGGCGATCCGGAGATCCGGCGGATCCGCTCGCTGTGGTCACGTCGGTGCGCGATGCAAGTGCGGCTGCGCTGAGGGGGGGGAGAGCGGCCGCGCGGCTCAGCGAGCTGGCCCTACGGCCACCAGCAAAAAACAGCCGCTCGCTTCAGGCTTCTTTCATCTGCGCGGCGGACGATGTCGGCGGAGGAAGAAACCTTGCCATCACTCAGACCTAGCCGCCCCCTAGTCCCGATCTTCACGGCCCTGGCGCTTTCCTTGTCGGCGCTCGCCTGTGACTTCAACGGCCTCGCCTCGCGCAGCGGCGGCGACGACGAGGACGACGAGATGTACACCGACGCGATCTGCATCGCGGCCGAGGCCGTCGATGACACCTGCGAGGCCGAGTTCGGCGAGGACGTCGAGGAGTGCGCCCCCTTCGACGACGTCGACGAGGCCTGCGAGGCCGGCGACGTGCCGGACGAGTGCGCGACCGCCGAGGCGCTCGACGACGCCTGCGAGCTCCTCTTCGGCGAGGACGCGCCCGAGTGCGCGCCGCTCGACGACCTCGACGAGGCCTGCGAGGCCGAGTACGGCGACGACGACGACGACGACGCCGACGACAGCGACAGCGACAGCGCCGGCTGACGGCGCGAGCGCGCGCTCAAGCGCGAGGCGGCGAGCCGGGCAGACGCTCGGCTCGCCGCTCTCTTGGTTCTCGGGCGCGCGGGGAGTTGAGCTCCGGCGGAGCCGCAGGGGCTCAGGGGGTCCCGGGGGTGAACTCCATCAGGACAACGGCGACGTCGCCGACCTCGCCGATCCCGGGCACGTAGCGCTTCGGCTCGGGCTCGTCGCAGCCGTCGAGCGGGTTGATGTCCAGGACCGTCAGCACGGCGTCGTAGTCCTGGCCGCCGATGTTCATCGCCGCGTAGCCCTCGACCTGCCCCTGGTCGATCGCCTCGCCGGGCGCCGACTCCTGGAAGTAGGCCTGCCCCGCCGCAGGGGTCGCCGGCATGATGATGCCTGGCTTCGCCCCGTCCTGGCCGGCGCGCCAGGTGCCGTCGTGGTTGGCGACGGCGCCCCCCTCGTAGAAGTCGACGTCCTCGCCGAAGTAGCAGACCGTGCCGTCCGCCGCCTCGACGTAGAAGTTCCGCGCGAGCTCGTGGAGCTCGCCGTCGACGAACTCCTTGTGCTCGAGCACGTGCGTCTCGACCCCGGCCACGACCTCGGTGTCGGGCAAGACGACCCGCTCGACGCGGATGAACTCGTCCCCGTCCATGCCCTCGAGCACCACGGCGCTGCCGACGATCAGCGGGTAGTAGGGGTTGGTCGACGCGAGCGAGAATTCGACCGAGGCGGGATCACACTGCGCCGCGTCGAGCGTCGGCTCGTAGCACTGCTCTGCGGCGGCGCTGCACGCGGGGAGCGAGAGCAACACGGGTGAGAGCAGCGAGACCGTGAGGATCGGGATCGTGAGGAGCGCGGCGCTTCGCGTGGACATGGCTGCCACCGAGTCTGCGGGAGCGAGATGAACGCGAGATGAACCGCGGCGCCGGCCGGCGCGCCCGTTCGTTCATGCTGCTTTCATCTCCGGCCGGCATCATGCGGCCATGTACGTGCACGCGCGCGCTCACCTGCTCCTCGCCTCGCTCCTCGGCTGCGTCCTCGTCACGCCCGCGTGCGGCGGCGGCACGGAGGGCTCCAGCGAGGGCGGCACGTCGACGACGGACGAGGCGAGCAGCGAGCCCGACCCGACGACGGGAGGCACCAGCGCCGCGGGCTCGGACTCCAGCGCGATGACCAGCGCCGGGCCCGGCTCCGAGAGCGACTCCAACACCGGCGTCGGTGACGGCGACGGCGACG
>JAGQIT010000397.1 GCA_020431135.1 Myxococcales bacterium
CTAGCCCGACGCCCTAGCCCGACGCGCGGCTCCGCGAGCACACGAAGGCGACCTCGCCGCGTCGAGCGGGAGGTCGCCTTCGTCTGTCCTAGGGAGCAGCTAGCCCTGGGCCCCGGGCCACGAGTCGGGCTGGCTCTGCACCGGCCGCGACACGGGCTGCGGCGCCTGGTAGCGCGAGCACATCTTC
The DNA here is from genome assembly GCA_020431135.1 of Myxococcales bacterium. Taxonomy (GTDB): domain Bacteria; phylum Myxococcota_A; class Polyangia; order Nannocystales; family Nannocystaceae; genus JADJRG01. The sequence continues at coordinate 188 of JAGQIT010000397.1, forward strand.
GCCCACAGGCCGCGCACGCGGGTCGCCTCGGGGTCGCCGCCGAGCTTCGTCTCCATGCGCTCGAGGGTCATCCGCCCGTCCTCGCAGATCTGCCAGGCGCCCTGGTCGTACCAGCCGCCGACGCGCGTCGAGTAGCCGCTCGGCGGCGGCCGGTAGGCGAGCTCGCCGAGGCGCTGGACGAAGGTCATCAGCATCCGCGCCTTGTCGACGTTCGGCGCCTCGCCGGCGATGTCGCCGAGGTTCCACGCGACCTCCTCCATCGTCTCGGCGCCGGTCTCCGGATCCTCGTACTCGATGGTCAGCATGATCCAGTCCTCGGGGCGCATCTTGCCGCCGCGGGCCATCAGCTCGGAGAAGAAGAGCTGCGAGGTGTTGGCGAAGTAGTGGATCGCCTGGACCTCCTCCTTCACCGCCGACGCCTCCTCGCCGTAGAAGACGTTCATGCGCAGCGACGGCGGCAGGTGGAGCTGGAAGTGGACGTCGAGGGCGGTGGTCTCGAGGAGCGAGATGAAGCGGCCGCCGAAGACCGCGTCGACCTCCGCCTCCGAGCCGAGGAAGACGTAGGCGCCCTTGCCCCGCTCGGTCAGGCTGTCGAGGAGCTCGTCGTTGAAGGACGAGCCGACGCCGACGCCCGACAGGCGGATCCGCCGATCGTCGTAGTACTTGCCGACCATCGCGATCGCCCGCGAGTCGGTGACGCCGGTGTTGGCGAGGGCGTCGGTGATCAGCATGACGCGGTTCGAGTAGGTCGGCTGGTAGGACCTGTCGGCGAGCTGGTAGCCGGTGCTGAGGCCGCTGTAGAGGTCGGTCGAGCCGCGCGGCAGGAGGCCGTCGATCGCCCTCTCCAGGACCTGCGGGCGGTCGCGGCCGACGACGAAGTTCTCGAGCGGCGTGCAGACGTTGTGGTCGAAGATCACCATGTTGACGAGGTCGCCGGGCTTGAGCTCCGAGACCATCCGCTTGAGGCCCTGCTTGAGGTAGTTCATCCGCCCCTCGTCGGACATCGACCCCGAGCGGTCGATCACCAGGGTGATCGCGCCGTTGCGCCGGCTGTCGCGGTCCATCGGCCGCCCCTTGACGGCGAGCGCGAGGTCGTAGAGCCCGTCCTTGTCGGGGTTCGGGGCGATGTTCGCCAGGACCGAGAAGTCGTCGGTCTCGGCGACCGTGAGGGTGTTGAACGAGAAGTAGTTGAGGAGCTCGTGCGGGCGGATGTGCTCGGGCGGCAGCGGCAGGTAGCGGTCGATCGCGTAGAGGATCCGCTGCGCCGACGACAGGCTCATGGTGTCGTCGTTCGACAGGTAGGTCGCCTGCCCCCAGTCGTTGTAGCGGTCGTAGACGTCGTCGCGGGCGATCTGGCCCTGGCCGGGGCTGCTCGTCGCGATGTCCCCGCCGGCCACGTCGGCGTCGTCCATCCCGGCGTCGTAGGCCATCGCCTCCTCGGCCTCGGCGGCCATCGGCATCGACGGCGCCGCGTCCTGCTTGGCGGCCTTGCG
>JAGQIT010000398.1 GCA_020431135.1 Myxococcales bacterium
GCGGCCCCCGAGGTCGAGCGCCGCCTCGCCCGCCGCTTCATGGACCTGGTTCTCAGCGAGCGCCCGGCGCTGATGGCCACGCTCCACGAGTCGAAGAAGCGCTACGACCCCGCCGTGAACCCGTCGTTCGGCCAGACGCTGGTCTACGGCGTCGAGCCGATGCCGGCGATCGTCGGCGAGGTCGTCGACCGCCTCAACCAGGCGCTCGAGGAGGACAACGAGGTCTGGGCGACGCAGTACTACCCGGTGTCGACCTCATCGACGGAGGTCATCGTCGACGCGATCGGCTGCGTCGGGATCTGCGTCGAGACCTGGATGGGCTTCGCGGAGCGCCGGCGGATCGCCATGCAGCGCCGGGTCGTCGACCTCCTCCTCGACGGGATCGGCGTCGGTCCCCTCGTCCCGGCGAGCTGACCCCGCGCTGACGAGGTCTGCCCGGGCGACCCTGTCGGGTCGCTTCCACGCCCGCATTCGCCGGCAACCTCTGCGGGCGTCGGCGCCGCGGTGAGGTCGATCACCGGCGCCCCGGGGGCCGCGACGTCGCGGGGGCGCACGTCGACGCGGCTCGCGGACGAGGCCCCCGGCCCCTCGCATCGCCTGGCCGACCCGGATTCCCGCCGCAGAGCCGCTGCCGCGGCCCGCCGCGACCCCGCGGACCTGGCCGTTCGTGCACTGACGCACATTTGACGCGGTCGCGCTCGATCGGCGATCGTGGCCTGGCGCCGCGTCCCCGGCCCGGGGAGCACTCCGCCGCTGCGGCGCAGGAGCACCGCCATGAGCACCAGCGCCCTCGCCGAGACCCTCCCCGATTCGACGGCCAACACCCACGGCCTCATCGGGCTCGCCGACTCGATCTTCGACCGGGTCAGCCCCTACGAGGGCGACGGCCTGCGCAACCACTGCCGCCGCCTCTACCACCTGGCGACGATGCTGATGGAGCGCGAGGGCGTCGAGCTCGACCGCAACGTCGCCTACCTCGTGGCGATGCTCCACGACCTCGGCCTCGTCGCCGAGGACGTCGACGGCAAGACCTACCTCCACCGCAGCTACGCGCTCTTCGAGAAGGTCACCGACGGCTACGACCTCGCCGGCACCAAGTCCGACGTGCTCCGCGAGTGCCTCCTCTTCAACCACCGCCTGCTGCCGGTCCGCGGCGTCTCCGCGCAGGCCAACTGCTTCCGCCGCGCCGTCCAGATCGAGCACACCCGCGGCGTGGCGCGCTTCGGCCTCGACAAGGGCGCCGTAGGCGAGGTCTTCGCCGCCTACCCGCGCGACAACTTCGACCGCGTCCTCGTCGACTTCACCTGGCGGGTCGTCAAGCGCGAGCCCTGGACCCTCGTGAAGGGGATCTTCTTCTAGCAGTTGGTCCAACACCTCAGGGGCCCCGCGGGTTCGTCGACGAGAACGGGCCCGCCGTCGCAGCGTCGCAGCACAGCGAGATCAGAGGCACGATGGCCAGCGAAGACAACGTCGACCCCAAGACCGCGACCGAGCTCGAGGCCGCCGCCTTCCGCTCGCTCGTCGCCCACCTCCGCGAGCGCAGCGACGTCCAGAACATCGACCTGATGGACCTCGCCGGCTTCTGCCGCAACTGCCTCGCGCGCTGGTACCAAGAGGCGGCCGCCGAGCGGGGGATCGAGCTGTCGAAGGACGCGACCCGCGAGCGCGTCTACGGCATGCCCTACGACGAGTGGAAGGCCAAGTACCAGCGGTGAGCGGCGCCCTGCGCCAGCACGTCGCGCGCCTCGAGGTAGCTACCCCGGGCCGCGGCACCTTCGACGTCACCGCGCGCGTCGCCGCGGCGGTCCAGGAGTCGGGGATCCGCCGCGGTCTGGTCACGGTCTTCCTCCACCACACGAGCGCGTCGCTGATCCTCTGCGAGAACGCCGACCCGGCGGTGCGCGCTGACCTCGAGCGCTTCTTCGCCGAGCTCGTCCCCGACGGCGACCCGCGCTTCGCCCACGACGACGAGGGCCCCGACGACATGCCGGCGCACGTCCGGGCGATCCTCACCCAGAGCTCGCAGACGATGCCGATCCGCGGCGGTCGCCTCGACCTCGGCACCTGGCAGGGGCTCTACCTCTACGAGCACCGGCGCGCCGCCCACCGCCGGCGGCTGACGGTCACCGTCGTGGGCGACGACGGCGAGTGAGATCCGGCGATGACGGCGACCACGCGACGAGCAGCCCGAGCGCCCGAGGAGAAGCCCGCGGAGGTGATCCGCCGCGGCCTCGCGCGGACGATGACCAAGACGATCGCGACCTACGGGCTGATCGAGCCCGGCGATCGCGTGATGGTCGCAGTATCTGGCGGAAAGGACAGCTACACGCTCCTCGACCTCCTCGACGAGGCCCGCCGCCGCGCGCCCTTCGAGTTCTCGGTGATCGCCGTCCACCTCGACCAGCGCCAGCCGGGCTACGACGGCGCGCCGCTCGAGCGCTGGCTCGCGGCCTCGGGGATCGACCACGAGATCGTCCGCGAGGACACCTACTCGACGGTGGTCGAGCGGACGCCGGCCGGAAAGGCCTTCTGCACGGTGTGCTCGCGCCTGCGCCGGGGGATCCTCTACACGACGGCGGAGCGCCTCGGCTGCAACCGCATCGCCCTCGGCCACCACCGCGACGACGCCCTCGAGACGCTGCTGATGAACCTCTTCTACGCGGGCAAGCTCCAGGCGATGCCCGCGGGCTACACGACGGACGACGGCCGCTTCCAGGTGATCCGCCCGCTGATCGAGTGCGCCGAGGCGGAGATCGCCGCGCACGCGACCCACGTCGGCTACCCGATCCTCCCGTGCAACCTCTGCGGATCGCAGGACGGGCTGCGCCGCGAGGCGATGGCGGCGCTCCTCGCGGACCTCGAGCGCGACAACCCGAACCTCCGAGCGGTGATGCTCAACGCGCTGAAGAACGTCGCCCCGTCGCACCTCCTCGACCGCCGGCTCCAGGAGCGCCTCGCTGCGCCGCGCGACGACCGAGCGCCGACCGAGGCGGAGCCGCCCGCAGCCGCCCGTCCGCCCGTCCGCGGGCGCCGGCTGCCGGTGCTCGGCTAGCACTCCGAGCGCGGCGATGCGCCGCCGTCCCTGGTGCCTCCTGCCCCCAGGTTCACGCGCCGTCACGACGGCCGACTGTGGCCCGTCGCACGGGTTCTCGCGGACGTCGTGCTAGGCTCCCCGGCATGGCTTTTTTCACTACTTGGCATTCGAA
>JAGQIT010000399.1 GCA_020431135.1 Myxococcales bacterium
GAACATCTGCTCGGCGATGTGCGACAGCGGCAGGTAGGAGAGCGCGCAGTCGTCCGCCGAGAGGTCGACGAGCGAGGCCGCGGTGTCGGCGGTCCAGGTGAGGTTGCGGTGCGAGAGCATCACCCCCTTGGGCGGGCCGGTGGTCCCCGAGGTGTAGATCAGGGTGGCGAGGCCGTCGGGCTCGAGGCCGGCGAGGCGCTCGGCGAGGCGGCGATCCTCGACGCCGTCGCCGGTCGCCAGGAAGTCCTCCCAGCTGACGACCAGCGGATCGGCGATCGGCGGCGCCCCGGCCATCATCACGACCTGCGCGAGCTTCGGGAGGTTGTCGCGCTCGGCCCTGATCTTCTCCCACTGCTCGCCGTTCTCGACGAGGACGATCGGCGCCTCGGAGTGCTCGATGATGTAGCGGACCTCGGGCGGCGAGCAGGTCGTGTAGATCCCCGCGGCCGCGCCTCCGGCGGCCATCGCCGCGACGTCGAAGATCACCCACTCCGGGCGGTTGAAGCCGAGGATGCAGACGTTGTCGCCGGGCTGGAAGCCGAGGGCGATGAGGGCCTTGGCCGCGCGCCGGACCTGGCTGCTGTAGGCGCGCCAGCTCGTCGGCTCCCAGCCGCGGGCGCCGCGGGTGTAGTAGGCGGGGGCGTCGGGGCGCCGCTGCGCCTGGTCGAAGAGTCGGGTGGGGATCGTCTCGGTGGTCATCACTCGCCTCAGCTCCGCGCTTGCGGAGGGCACACGAGTGTAGCGGAGGCCCAGCGCGCGCCGTGAGGTCGCGAGGCAGGGAGCATGACGGGCGACGAGGTGCCGATGATGGGGGACCAACGCTGTTCATCGGGGCACGGGCGCCGGCGCGCCGCGAAGGCCTCGGCGCCTCGAGTGCGGCGAGTCGGCGATCCCCTCGCGGGCGTCTGCGCGCGGTCAGGTCGCCGCCACCTTCCGGGAGGAGCGCGCCCGCGCGGACGCTCAGCGCGGCTTCTTCTTGCCCTTGCCGAGGCGGGCGGCGATCCGCTCGGCGAGGGCCGGGTCGCTCCAGAAGCGCAGGCACTCGGCGAAGAAGCGCTCGCGGCTGGTCGCGGCCTCGGCGGCGATCGGCCCGCGCAGGGCCGCCTTTGCCTGGGCGTAGCCGGCGGCGGGGTGGGCCGCGAGGGCGTCGAGGCACGAGCGCGCCCGCTCGCCGTCGTCGCCCGCGAGCTCGTCGACGAGGCCGCGATCGAGGGCCTCGCTCGGGCTGTAGAGGCGGGCGCCGAGGACGACCTCGTCGACGCGGTGCTGGGGCACGCGGTGGCGGACGACGGCCAGCGGGGCCGGCGGGAAGGCGACCCCGAGGGCGACCTCCGTCAGGCCGATCTTGATCTGCGGCGCGTGGGCGGCGACCCGGTGATCGCAGGCCAGGGCGAGGATGCAGCCGCCGGCGATCGCGTGGCCGTTGACCCACGCGACGGTCGGCCCGGGGTAGGTGAAGAGCTCGAGGACGAGGCAGTCGAGGGCGGTGAGGAAGGCGAGGCGCGACTCGCCCTGGAGGGTCGCGACCTCGCCGAGGTCGAGGCCGGCCGAGAACGCCCGGCCGGCGCCGCGCAGGAGCAGCGGCTCGCCCTTGGCGCGGCGCAGCTCGTCGCGCAGCGCGGTGATCGTCGCCATCGACAGGGCGTTGAGGTTGGGGCTCTCGAGGACGACTTCGTGCATGGCGGGGCTCGCAGGGGCGGCTAGCGGAGGAGCTTGATCGCGGCGAAGCCGGCGACGAGGAGGATCGTGCCGACGATCGTCGCCAGGTTGAAGTAGCGGTCGATCAGCGCCTTCGCCCGCGCGCCGGCGAGGCGGATGACGAGGGCGACGAGGAAGAAGCGGCCCGCGCGGCCGGCGAAGCTCGCCGCCGCGAACTTGAGGAGGTCGAGCTGGGCGACGCCAGCGGCGACGGTGAAGACCTTGTAGGGGATCGGCGTGAAGGCGGCGGCGAACACCGCGAGCTCGCCGTACTCGTTGTAGCGCTGGGTGACCGCCTCGAAGTTCGCCTGCGAGATGATGTTGTTGATCAGGATCGGCTCGAAGGTCGCCCACAGGGCGTAGCCGATCAGGTAGCCGAAGAGGCCGCCGACGACCGAGGCCAGGGTGCACCACAGCGCGTAGCGGAACGCCCGCTCGGGCTTGGCGAGGGCGAGGGCGATCAGGAGGACGTCGGGCGGGATCGGGAAGAAGCTCGACTCGGTGAACGCGAGAACGAGCAGCGCCGGGATCGCGTAGGGGGTGTCGGCCCAGCCGAGAACCCAGTCATAGAGCCGGCGGATCGGGTTGCGATGGGCGCGCGGGGCCGGGTCGGACACCGCGGGAAGCTACCACGCGTGAGGGGTCCGCGCGAGCGGAGAGGAGGGCGGCGCAGGCCGCAGCGCGGCGCCTGCACGCGGATCGCGGGCGACCTCACGGGTGCCTCTAGCGGCCCGTCGCCACGAGCCGGCGCCGCGCCGCTCGCCCACGCCCGGACTGCCTGCCCTCGCCGCCCCGGAGCGCGCCGCCGACACCTGTCCCGCGGCGCTCCACTTGAGCCGCGTCGTGTCGCGGCAATCCCGGGCTCAAGAGCGCGGCCTGCGAGCGCGCCGAACGATCGGTGTAGCGAGCGCGTGCGTGTGGTCGGGTCGATGCCGATGGCACGTGATGATCCGCGGCGTCGTGTCGCGGCGGCCCTCGGAGCTCGGCGGCGATCCAGTCGAGTTGACAGCGCTGGTGACGTCGTCATTCGCCGTTCGATGTGCCGCGACGTGGGGCCGCGTATGCCGATCCTCGCGGCGCGACGGGACGCTGTTATGCGTCTGAGGACGGCGCACTGTCGTCCGCGACCTGTGATTGCAGAGGCCTCCGCAGCGGCGCGGCCGCGCAACCCTAGCGGCCTCTTCGGCGCGCGGACGGTCGCTGCGAATCGACGACTTCCGGGTATAGTGATTGTGTCGCGTAGCGATAGGAACGCCGTGCTGGTACGTCGGCGCTCTGTTGCTCGGAGGTGCCGATGCCCGACTTTAAAGATGCGGTCCGCGAAGCCTTCAACCAGATCCCGGTCGCGGCGTGGGCGATCGACAAGGAGGGGACGGTGCTCCTGTCGGAGGGCGCCCACCTGCGGAACATCGGCTTCGCGCCCGGCCAGATCGTCGGCATGAACCTCTTCGACATGTACGCGGGCGACCCGGAGAGCGCCGCGCTCATCCGCGAGGCGCTCGCGGGTCGGGAGCTCGAGACCGAGACGGCGCTCAACGGCCGCACCATCAAGACGACCTACAAGCCGATCCGCGACGCCGAGGGCGAGCCGATCGGGCTCGTCGGGATCACCGAGGACCTGACCGAAGAGCGCGAGACCGAGGCCACGATCGCCGCCCAGACCAGCGAGCTGCGCGAGCAGGCCGAGCTCCTCGATCTCACGCACGACGCGATCGTCGTCCGCGGCCTCGACGGCGTGATCACCTATTGGAACCGCGGCGCCGAGCGGCTCTACGGCTACAGCGCGGAGGAGGCCCGCGGCCGCGTCGCCGTCGAGCTCCTGCACAGCGACCTGCCGGCCCCGCTCGTCGAGATCGAGGCTGCGCTCCGGGACAGGGAGTTCTGGGAGGGGGAGGTCGATCAGCGGACGCGCGCCGGCGAAGCCGTGGTCACTGCGAGCCGCTGGATCCTCCGCCGCGACGACGCAGGCGGGGCGATCTCGGTGCTCCAGATCGACACCGACATCACCGAGAACAAGCGCGCCCGCGAGGCTGAGGCGCGGCGGCAGGGCGAGATCATCCGCGCCCAGGCGGCGGCGATCGAGGAGCTGTCGACGCCGCTCATCCCGATCACCGACAAGATCCTCGTGATGCCGCTGATCGGCGCGATGGACTCGACGCGGGCGAAGCTCGTCATCGACAGCCTGCTGACCGGGATCGGCGAGACGGGCGGAGAGTTCGCGATCCTCGACATCACCGGGATCCCGGTCGTCGACACCGCGGTCGCGGGGGTCCTGATCAAGGCGGCGAGGGCCGTGCGCCTCCTCGGCGCCGAGGCGATCCTCACCGGCATGCGCCCCGAGGTCGCCCAGACCCTCGTCAACATCGACGTCGACCTCGGCGGCATCATCACCCGCGGGACGCTCCAGGGCGGGATCACCTACGCGCTCGGGCGCCGCAAGCTCGAGGGCTAGCGGACCGCGGCGGAGCGTCGGCGTCGAGAGCTCTGGCGGAGCGAGCGAGAGCGCGCGAGGGCGCGCGGGACTTCGCCGCAGGTGCTAGGAGCCGTCCTCCGCGAGCGCGGCGGCGTACTCCTCGGGGGTGTTGCAGGTCCGCAGCGCCCGCGGGTCGGGGAGCGCGGCGGCGTCGATGCGACGGGTGTTGAGGGCGTCGAAGAGGGCGATCGGACGGCGGACGCCGGCGGCCCGGAGCTCGCGCGCGACGACTACGGCCGGGGCGACGAGGACGGCGCTGGCGAGCGGGTGGGCGAAGCGCCTGCCGCTCGCCGGGTCGGGGGGATCCATCGGTAGGGCGGCCTCGAGCGCGGGGTCGTCGACGAAGGCGGCGCGGAGGAACTCGAGGTGCGCGCGGCTGAGGAAGACGCCGTCGCAGGCGCTGAGGAAGGCGAGCTCGCCGGGTCGGGGAGCGTCGGCGAGCGCCTCGAGGCCGGCGAGGAGCCCGACGAGCGGCCCGCCGCGGCGGCCGTCCTCCGCCGGCGGATCGTCGACTCGTAGGGCGCCCGCGGGCAGCTCGGGGAGCGCCTCGCCGCGGGCACCGACGACGATGACGCGGGCGCCGAGCGCCGCGAAGAGGTCGGCGAGGTGGCGCAGGAGCGGGACGCCGCGCCAGTCGAGCCACGCCTTCGGGCGACCCATCCGCGACGACGCGCCGCCGGCGAGGAGCACCGCGGCGAGGGGGCGCGTGGGCGTGGGCGTGGGCGCGGGGGGGTCGCTCGGGGTCGACATCGTCGCTGCTATCTAGCACTCGCGCGGGCGCGACCGCGAGCGCGGCCGCCTGGCCCGAAGTGCTTGTTACGGCCGCTCACCGCCGCGGACGCCGGGCGGGGACGTCCGCGATTGACCGGTCCTTCACCACCGTGCTAGCGAGCCTTGATGTCCGACGACGACGAGCGCCGCGAAGAGCCCCCGCCCTCGAGCCCGTGGGGGGGCGGACCCGCCTCCTTCGACTACGTCGTCGACGACGCGCCGGCCCCGTCGATCTCCGCCGGCGGCGTGATCCGGCGGTCGCTCGAGGTGCTCAGCGACAACTTCGTCGCCTTCTTCGCGATCGCGGTGATCTGCTACATCCCCGACGTTCTCTGGTCGCTCTACGTCGGCGCCCTCGCGGTCGGCATGGCCGACGGCTGGGTCCCGCGGGTGATCTCGCCGGTGATGCCGATCGTCGGCGCCGTCCTGGCCTGGCTGCTCTCGGGCTTCATCGCCCAGGCGGTGATGATCGGCCGCACCGTCGAGGCGATGGCCCAGCGGACCGACGCCCTCGGCGCGGTCTTCATGCTCGGGATCCGCAGGCTGCCGCAGGTGCTCGCGGTGTCGCTGCTGGCGCTCCTCGCCCCGCTGCTCTTCTGCGGCCTCGGGATCTACGCCCTCTACGTCATTCAGCCGCCGTCGCAGCTCTTCCTCCTCCTCTCGGTCGCGGCGATCTTCATGCTCACCGGCGGGATCGCCTGCGGCCTCTACGTCGCGGTCCCGGCCGTGGTCGTCGAGGAGGTGTCGATCTTCGGCGCCCTCGCGCGGAGCTGGCGGCTGACCAAGGGCAGCCGGATCATCATCTTCGCGGCCCTCTTCGTCGCCGGGATCGCCCAGGGGATCATCGAGTACCTCGTCGGCAAGGCGGTGCCCTTCGCTATGGCCGGGGCGATCGTCGACGTGATCCTCAGCCTGATCACCGGGGCCTTCGGCGCGACCCTCGGCGCCGTCACCTACGTCCGCCTGCGCGAGACCAGCGAGGGCGTCCACGCGAGCGCGCTCTTCCAGGGGCTGAGCGCGCGGCTCAAGCGCTGATCCACGTATGTTGATAGCGCCGCCGGCTATGTGCATAGCCCGCGGCGCTATTAGGATGCTCAGCGGCGCATCGGGAAGGCGCCGGCGACCCCGAGGAGCGCCGTGAAGCTCTCGTTCGAGACGTCCGGGAGGTCATTGAGCTTGCGCCGGGCGCTCCACAGCTGGGTGACCTCGCCGGTGATCGCGATGTAGTTGGAGATCCGGACCTCGATGCCGCCGTGGACCTCGAAGCCGATCCGCAGCGAGACGTCGCGGTAGGCGCCCGCGTCGCCCCGCTGGTAGGCGAGGCGCATGACGTCGAAGCCGGCGCCGAGGCCCGCGTAGGGGCGGACGGGGAAGTCGCGGAAGAGGTAGAGGTTGCCGCCGAAGAAGAGCGGCACGGTGAGCGCCTCGAGGGAGGTGGGCTGGCCGGCGGCGCCTTCGTCGAAGGTGATCGAGCCCTTGCGGAAGCCGCTGCGGAAGTAGCCGATCGTCCGCGGGAAGTGGTGGCGATCGAGGTCGAAGGTCTGCCAGCGCATGTCGATCCCGCGGATCGCCCCGGACCACGGGTTGAGCTGATCGGCGGTGATCCGGTTGGTCTCGGGCGACAGCGGCGTCTGGTCGCGGAAGGGGGCGAAGACGAGGCCGATGTGGACGCCGCCCCAGATCTCCTTCGGGTGGTGGTCGTGATCCTCGGCGTGGCGGTCGGCGCTGAGGCGGTGGGCCTGGCCTTCGCTCGGCTTCTTCGGCGCCGGCCCTTCGGCGGCGGTGACGATGACCGTGAGCTCGGTGAGGCCGCCGTCCGCGAGCGGCGCCTCGTGGACGATCGCCGCGCCGCTGTCGGGGTAGGCGCGCAGCGTGTAGCTGCCGGGCGCGAGGTTGCTGAAGACGAAGGTGCCGCGGCTGTCGGTGACGCGCTCCTGCGGCGCCGCCATGCAGCCGCACTCGAGGCGGACGCTGACGCCCTCGAGCGGCGCGTCGTCGTCGTCGCTGACGGTCCCGGAGATCATCCCGGAGTCCGCGGCGATCGCCGCGCTGGTCGCGGCCGTGGTCGCGGCGTCTTGGGCGGCGGCGGGGGTCGCCGCGAGGGCGGCGGCGAGGGGGGGCAGGAGAAGGTAGGGGCGCAGCATCGCTCTTCGTTTCCTCCGCTTCGGACCCCGTCGGTATAGCCTACCCGGCGGCGCCCGGCTCGGTCGTTGACGGGCGGCCCCCCGGATGATTCAGGGGCCGGCGGTGACCCTCGTCACCGGCGGCGGTGAAACCCGCGATGTCGTCGCCTGAGCGGCCTCGCGCGGACGATCTCCGGCGCTTGTGCGGGGCGCCGTGATAACCTCCTCGGGCTATGCGTGGGATATCGGTGGTGGTGGCGTTGGGTGCTCTGGGCCTCGGTCTGGGCGGCTGTTCGGGCGATGACGGCGGCCGCGACGACGCGAGCGGCGGGGCGACCTCGGCGACGGCGACGGCGAGCGCGAGCGAGACGGCGAGCGCGAGCGGCTCGGAGAGCGGCACCGACAGCGACAGCGCGTCGGCGAGCGGCTCGGAGAGCGGCACCGAGTCGGGCTCGTCGTCGTCGACGACCAGCGAGAGCGACAGCGGCACCTCGGCGTCGACCTCGGCGTCGTCGTCGACGACCGACGCGACGACGTCGACGACGACGACGGGCGGCGTCAGCGACTCCGCGAGCGACAGCGACACGGACACCGGCGACACGGACACGGACACCGGCGACGCCTGCATGGGCACCGAGGGCGTCTTCGACTTCTCCTACCTCTGGGTCGCCAACACCAGCCAGGGCGGGATCTCGAAGATCGCCACCGACACGATGATCGAGGAGGGGCGCTACATCGTCGACGCCAACCCGGGCGCGGCCTCGTCGTCGCGGACCGCGGTCAGCCTCGACGGCCGCTTCGTCGTCGTGGCCAACCGCGGCACCTACACGATCACCAAGGTCGCGGCGAACGTCGAGGACTGCCTCGACACCAACAACGACGGGATGATCACGACCTCGCAGGGCAAGGACGACGTCCTGCCCTTCGGCGCCGACGAGTGCCGGATCTGGACGACGCCGGTGCAGCCGCAGCCGGCGAACTACGTCGGCGGCCCGCGCGGCCTCGCCTGGGAGCCCGGGACCTTCAACGAGGACACCTGCAAGTACGAGAACCCGAGCGTCTGGGTCGGCTGGCACACCGGCAACGGCATCGCCTACATGGGCCGCTTCGACGGGGCCACCGGCGAGCAGACCGACACCGTGCAGATCAAGGACTGGACGGCCTCGCACGCCCCCTACGGCGCGGCGATGGACGGCTTCGGCAACCTGTGGTTCAACGGCGTGTTCACCGGCGACATCTACCGCATCGACACCGTGACCCTCGGCCTCCAGCGCTGGTACGGCGGCCCGACCCTCCAGCCCTACGGCAACACCGTCGACGTCGACGGCAACTTCTGGCTCGCCGGCTACAACGGCCCGGTCTCCTACTTCGACCCCGAGGTCGAGCAGTTCGTGTCGATCGCCGGGACCCACGGGCGCCACCGCGGGATCGCCATCGACGGCCAGAAGCGGGTGTGGGCGGCGACCAACAGCGGCGGCCAGAACTACGGCTGCGGCTTCGTCCAGATCGACGGGGTCAACAAGACCTTCGTCGGCTTCCACAACCTGCCGCAGTGCAGCACCCCGGTCGGCGTCAGCGTCGACGCCGAGGGCTTCATCTGGATCGTCGACTACGCCGGCTGGGCCTTCAAGATCAACGGCGACGACCTGAGCATGGAGCAGGTGCTCATCGACGACGTCCACTACACCTACTCGGACATGACGGGC
>JAGQIT010000400.1 GCA_020431135.1 Myxococcales bacterium
CGGCGCCGTGGCGCCTCCGATCCGACGATCGGGTCCCCAGGACATGATGTCTCCTTGGACAGATCGTGCGCGTACTCGGCGACCGTCTCGGTGGTCGCCGTATCGTTAAAGTGGTTGAGGCCGGCGAGCTCCTTGGTGGTCACGTCCTTGTTGCGCGCGCGCTTCAGGCCCTTGGCGATCGCCTCGAGGTTCTCCTGCGCCCGGACCTGGAGGTCGAGGTCGCCGCCGATCGCCAGGACCGGCGGGCGCTTGAGCTTGCGCAGCCACTGCTGCGGGTCGCTCTTGAGGAAGGAGACGAACCACGGCGAGGTCATCTGATCGACCGCCTGGTTGACGAGGGCGCGCTTGGTCGCGTCGTCGAGCCCCTTGCCCGCGATCTGGAGGTCGACGAGCGCCTCGATCTTGGCCGCGAGCGCGTCACGGTCGGCGCCCTTGACGACGGCGTCGACCATCGCCCTGTGGGCCTCGGCCTCGGCCTCGACCGCCTCGGGGGTCTTGCCCATCGCCGCGCTGAGATCGCTGCTCTGCTGGGTGAGGATCTCGCGGCCGGGGACGCCGGGGCCGGCGAGGAGGACGACGAAGGCGACCTTGTCGGGCGCGGTCACGGCGGCCTGCGGGGCGAGCATCGCCCCCTCGCTGTGGCCGATCATGCCGATCGCCTTGGGGTCGACGCGGAGGTCGCCGGCGAGCGCGTCGATCATCGCCAGCGCGTCGTCCGTGAGCTCGTCTTGCGTCGTCGTCATCAGCTCGCCGGTCGAGCCGCCGACGCCGCGGTCATCGCAGCGCAGGCTGGCGACGCCGTCGCGGGCGAGGCGATCGGCGAGGACGAGGAAGGGCTTGTGGTCGAAGATCGTCTCGTCGCGGTCCTGGGCGCCGGAGCCCGAGAGGAGCGCGGCCGCGGGGAAGGGCCCCTCGCCGGCCGGGACGACCATCGAGCACGCGAGCTTGAGGTCGCCGCGGACGACCTCGATGTCGCGGCTCGCGTAAGGGAAGGGCGCCTGCGGGGTCTGCGGGCGCGGCGGCTTGAACTCCTCGCCGGGGGCGAGGCGGCGGAGCCTTAGCGGGAAGGACTGCCCGGCCTGCTCGAAGGTGCCGACCGCCTCGTCGGCGCCCCTGTCGTGCTCGACGGCGACGAAGACCCAGCGGCTCTCGGGGGCGCCGGGCGGCGCGAGGACGAAGTCGAAGCCCTCGTCGGTGACCTCGAGGTCGCGGACCAGGAGCTCCTTGACGCCGGACTGCGGGAGGTCGACCTTGCCGCGCCAGCCGTCGTCGCCCTCGGCGTCGCTCGGCTCGAGGTGGACGATCATCCGCAGCGGCGAGCCGGGCGTCTCGACGTCGCCGCCCCAGTCGACCGGCGACGCGGCGACGGGCTTGGGGGCGGTGGCGGGCGCCGGCTTGGCGCGTCGCTCGGGGGGCCGGGTCTCGGGCTCCTGCTTCGGGGCGCAGGCGAGGACGCTCGTGAGCGCCCCGCCGACGGCGAGGAGCCGCGCGGAGCGGCGAGCGGCCTGCGGCGAGGGTCCAGCGGCGCTCGGTCGAGGCGAGCGGGGCCGACGATCGCGGCGCGAGGACAGACGGGACGTTCGCCACAGGCTGCTGGACATGGCGCGATAGTAGCGGCATCGCGCGCGGCCCTGACAGGCGGGCGCGCGCGACGACCGCCATCCTCCCATGGCGCGCAGTCATGGGCTGCTCGCGCGGTTCTCTCGATGATGTCGAGCGCGACAAAGATGCGGCGCAGCCCGACGCGCCCGCGTCGCGTCCCCGGAGAACCGCCAGGGTTCGGCAAATACGCCCGTGAAGTCGCCGCGGCGGCAGAAATTTGCCCGGCTACGGGCCCCTAGCTATCACCAACGCTGGTGTCTGTCGCCCCCACGAACCCTCGCCTTCGGTCGCCGCTGCGCCGCCTCGCGGTCGCGGCTGCCTGGGTCCTGTGCGCGGCTGTTGGGCTCGGGGTCGGGCTGCGGCCGACGCCGGCCGCCGCCGACCCGGCGAGCGACGGGACCATGCACGTCGTCCGCAAGGGCGAGAGCCTGAGCCGGCTCGCCCGCGCCGCGGGCTGCACGATCGCCGACGTCCAGGCCGCCAACGACCTCGGCAGCAAGACGGTGATCTTCCCCGGGCAGGCGCTCTTCATCCCCGACTGCGCCGGCGGCGTGCGGCCGTCGCTCGACGAGGCGAGCGCCGCCAAGGCGACGGCCGCGGCGAAGGAGGCGAAGGAGGCGAAGGCGGGGAAGGGCGGCAAGGCGGCGACGGTCGAGGAGATCGTCCAGCACCGCGTGCGCAAGGGCGAGAGCCTGAGCCGGATCGCCAAGCGCTACGACTGCTCGCCGAGCGAGATCCGCGCGCGCAACGGCATCCGCGGCAACATGATCCACCCGGGTCAGCTCCTCCTGATCCCCGGCGCCGCCGGGGGTCGCGGCGTACGCTTCGAGGTCGACGTGAAGAAGGGGCAGAGCGTCGGCAAGCCGCACCGCGGCAAGCTCGTCGGCGGCGTCCAGCTCCCCTACGACAAGAGCTACTACCGCCGGCGGACGGCCCGCGCCTACGGGGCGGCGCACACGGTCGCCTACACCCAGCAGGCGATCACCAGCGTCCGCGCCCGCTACCCCAAGATCCACCGCTTGGCGATCGGCGACCTCTCGCGCGAGGGCGGCGGCTCGCTCCCTGGGCACCGCTCGCACCAGTCCGGGCGCGACGTCGACCTCGGGCTCTACTACCGCCGGCGGCCGTCGGCGTACCCAAAAGAGTTCGCGCCCGGCGACAGCAAGAACCTCGACCTCGCCGCGACCTGGGCGCTGGTAGACGCCCTCCTGGCGACGCGCAAGCTCGCCGGCGGCGTCGAGCACATCTTCCTCGACTACGGCCTCCAGCGCCTCCTCTACACGTACGCCAAGGAGCACGGCGCGTCGAAGAAGCTCCTCGCCGAGGTCTTCCAGTACCCGCACGGCAAGAGCCGCGGCGGCACGCTGATCCAGCACGTGCCGGCGCACCACGACCACATCCACGTCCGCTACAAGTGCCCGGCGGGCGACCGCGGCTGTCAGTAGCGCGGCATGAGCTACCAGCACACTGACGTTCTCGTCTACGGCGTCGCGGTGGCGTACGACGAGGCGCGGGCGCTGCTCGTCGACCTCGGGGCGCGGGCCTTCGCGGTCGAGCGCGCCGTCGACTTCGCCGGGGTCAAACGCGAGTGGCGGGTCGAGAGCTGGGACCTCGAGCTCGCGCACGCCGAGCTCAGCGCGGGCTGCTCGGCGGACGTCCCCCCGTGCGGGAGGTTCTCGGAGCTCGCCGACTTCTACGACCTCCTCGGCTTC
>JAGQIT010000401.1 GCA_020431135.1 Myxococcales bacterium
CCTCGACCTCCTCGACCTCCTCGGCCTCCTCGGCCTCCTCGGCCTCCTCGACCTCCACCGCGTCGAGCACCTCCACCAGCACGGCGACGACCGCTGAGACCACCGCAGCCGGCCCGCCCTACGTCGCCCTGACGATCCTCGGCAGCCAGAGCGACCCGGAGCTCGGCGCCGGCCAGGGCGTCGCCCGCCGCGACGGCCGGATCTACGCCTACGGCGATCGCCAGGGCACCGGGGTGATCCGCGAGTACGACGTCGTCGCCGGCGACCCGCCGAGCCTCGCCTACACCGGCCGCGAGGTGCTCCTGCAGGTCGGCGGCGTCGATCGGATCCCCCACCCCACCGGCCTCACCTGGCGCCCGGATCAGGGGACCTTCCTCGGCAACACGGTCGCCGGAGTCGGCACGATCTTCGTCCTCGACTGGGCCGCCCTGTGGACGGACGGCGACCTCGACAACGCGATCCTGGCCGAGGTCGCCGACGACGCGCTGACCGGCGGCACGCGGCCGGAGCTCGTCCCCGTCGCCGGCGCCTGGCGCCTCGCCTCGGCCGGCTACCTCGAGGCCGACAACACCCTCCGCCTCTACGATCCCGGCGCCCTCAAGGCCGCGGCGGCGACCAGCGATCCCGGCGTCCTCGTAAGCACCGCGGCGATCGGGCCGTGGGTCCAGAGCCTCGCCTACGTCGACGACCTCGAGCTCCTGATCGCCGCACAGAACCTCGCCTACGGCAGCGGCTGGCGCCTCAGCGTCGCGCCGCTGACCGCCGACGGCGGCCTCGGCGAGGTCCAGATCATCGACGAGGACCTCCCCAGCGGCGAGCTCGAGGGCGTCGCCTGGCTCGGCGTCGGCTCCTTCGCGGTCCTCGTCACCAGCGCCGCCGCCGACAACCTCTGGATCGCCGCGCTCGACCCCGTCTGACCGCGACCGCGGCGTCCTGTGCCGCGGACGAGGTGGAGCGCGACGCGGCGGTGACACGCGCACAGGACGCGTGAAGCGCGTTTGTTGCGGTCTGCGGGCTTCCCCGATAGCGTTGGCGAGACTAGGCGAAGAAGGCCGACGACGATGGGTGAACACACAGTATCCACCGCCAAGGACGACCAAGAGCTGAGGGCCTTCACGCGGGCGCTCCTCGCCGACGTCAAGGCCCTCGAGCGCATGCTCGCCTCGGACGTCTTTGAGACCGGCGTCCGTCGGATCGGCGCCGAGCAGGAGATGTTCCTCGTCGACGCGATGATGCAGCCGGCGCCCGTCGCCATGCAGATCCTCGAGGACCTCAAGCTCGACAACCTGACGACCGAGCTCGCGCGCTTCAACCTCGAGGCCAACCTCAGCCCGAAGGTCTTCGGCGGCACCTGCCTCAGCGAGATGGAGGCGGAGATCCGCGACTGCGTCGACATCGCCTCCGCCGCGGCCCAGCGCGCCGGCGCAGAGGTCGTTCTCAGCGGCATCCTGCCGACGCTGCGCAAGGTCGACCTGTCGCTCGACAACATGTCGCCGATCCCCCGCTACTTCGAGCTCAACCGGGTGATGAAGAAGCTGCGCGGCGGCGAGTTCAAGGTCCTGATCAAGGGCCTCGACGAGCTCGACATGACGCACGACAACGTCATGCTCGAGGCGTGTAACACCTCGTTCCAGATCCACTTCCAGACCGGCCCCGAGGAGTTCGCCCGCCTCTACAACCTCGCCCAGGCGGTCACCGCCCCCGTCCTCGCCGCCGCCGTCAACTCGCCGGTGCTCCTGCGCCACCGCCTGTGGATGGAGACGCGGATCGCCCTCTTCCAGCAGTCGATCGACGTGCGCACCGCCAGCGCCCACGCCCGCGGCGGCCGCCCGCGCGTCCACTTCGGCGATCGCTGGGTGCAAAAGGGCGTCCTCGAGCTCTTCCGCGAGGACATCGCCCGCTTCCGGGTGATGCTCGCCGGCCACCGCGACGAGGATCCGATGGCCGTCCTCGCCCGCGGCGAGGTCCCGAAGCTGTCGGCGCTGCGCATGCACAACGGCACGGTCTACCGGTGGAACCGCGCGTGCTACGGCCTGAGCGGCCCCAAGCCGCACCTGCGCATCGAGATGCGCAGCCTCCCCGCCGGGCCGACGATCCTCGACGAGATGGCCAACGCCGCCTTCTTCTTCGGGCTCATGGCGACCTACGCCGACGAGCACCCGAACATCCACGAGGTGATGAACTTCGACGACGCGAAGAACAACTTCTTCGCCGCGGCGCGCCACGGCCTCCAGGCCCAGTTCACCTGGATCGGCGGGCGCAACTACACGGCCGCGGAGCTGATCCTCGACGAGCTCCTGCCGCACGCCCGCGCCGGCCTCACCGGCGCCGGCGTGGCCAGCGACGACATCGACCGCTACCTCGGCGTCCTCGAGGAGCGCGTCCGCAAGAACCGCACGGGCTCGCGCTGGATCCTCCAGTCGCTCGCCAACATGGAGGGCACGACGACCCTCGATCAGGCCTACCGCACGGTCGTCTCCGGGCTCGTCCAGCGCCAGAAGACCGGCGACCCGATCCACAAGTGGGAGCTCGCCTCCGCCGATGAGGGGGAGTCGGATCCGCGCGACTCGTTCCGCACCGTCGGTCAGTTCATGTCGACCGACCTCTTCACGATCCACCCCGGCGACATCGTCGACCTGGCGACCAACGTCATGGAGTGGGAGCACATCCGCCACGTCCCCGTCGAGGACGAGTCCGGCCACCTCGTCGGGATGATCACCCACCGCGCGCTCCTCCAGCTCATCGCCATGCACACCGCCGGCGAGGGCGCGGAGCCGGTGGTGGTATCCTCGATCATGAGCCCGGTCCCGGTCACGGCGACCCCGGACACGCCGACCCTCGAGGCGATGAAGCTGATGCAGGAGCACAAGGTCAGCTGCCTCCCGGTGGTCGAGAACGATCGTCTCGTCGGGCTCATCACCGGACGGGACCTCTTCGATGTCTCAGCGAAGCTCCTCGAGCACTTCTTCGGAGACTGACGGCGCGGGCTCGGGGCACCGCTTCCCGCGGATCATCGGCCGCTACAGCAAGGGCCTCCCGGGGCCGCACGTCCTCGTCTCGGGCGGCGTCCACGGCAACGAGCCCGGCGGGCTCTTCGCGGTCCAGCGCGTCCTCGAGGCGCTCGACGCCCGCCAGCTCCCCTTCCGCGGCTCGCTCACCGGGCTCGCCGCCAACCGGGCCGGGCTCGCCGCGGGCGTCCGCTACCTCGCCCGCGACCTCAACCGCAACTGGGAGGTCGCGGCGCTCCTCGATCTCCTGCGCCGCGACCCCGAGCGCGACCTCCCCGAGGAGCGTGAGCAGCGCGAGCTCCTCCACCTCTACGCGCCGCTCCTCGCCGACGCCCGCGCGCCGCTGATCTTCGTCGACCTCCACACGACGTCGGGCGACGGCGCCCCCTTCGCGTGCATGGGCGACGTCCTGCGCAACCGCGCGATCGCCTTCTCGTTCGGGATCCCCGTGGTCCTCGGCCTCGACGAGGTGGTCGACGGCTCGATGACCGGCTTCCTCTGCGACCTCGGGCACATCGGCGTCGGCGTCGAGGGCGGGCAGCACGGGAGCCCGCGGACGATCCGGACCCTCGAGGCGACGATCTGGCTGGCGCTCGTGACCGCCGGCTGCGTCGCCGAGGTCGACGTCCCGGACCTCATCGACCTGCGCCGCCACCTCGCCGAGGCGACCCGCGGCCTGCCGCCGGTGATCGAGATCCGCCACCGCCACGTCGTCCGTCCGGGCGACGACTTCGTGATGCACCCCGGCTTCACCAACTTCCAGCCGGTCCACGCCCGCCAGGTCGTCGCCCACGATCGCAAGGGGGACATCCGCGCGCGCGAGGACAGCCTGATGATGCTCCCGCGCTACCAGAGCCAGGGGGAGGACGGCTTCTTCCTCGCCCGCGAGGTCTCGCCCCTCTGGCTCGCGGTGTCGGCCGGGCTCCGACGCAGCCGCGCCGATCGCCTGGTGCGCTGGCTGCCGGGGGTCGAACGCGACGAGGCCCGCCACGACCACATGTTCGTCGAGGCCGATCGCCCGCGCGCCGTCGACGTCTTCCACCTCTTCGGCTACCGCCACCAGCGGGCCGCCGGCGAGCGCTTCGTGTTCACGCGGCGACGGCCCGACGCGACCGGCATCGACGATCTGCCGCCGGCGATCCGGGCGCTGCTGCGGGCGGCCCAGCGCGCCCCCGCATAGGCGAGCGTCCAGTCCTCACGATGAGCGCCTCCATCTGGAGATGGACGCGCCCGGCCGCGGACCTCTTCGCAGGGATTGCGGCGCCGACGCGAGGTCGCAGACTTGCGCGAGCCTCCAGCACCTCGCCGACAATCGAACGCGGTGGGTGTGGTTGGACGAACGGCAGGGGGGCGCCCCCGCGCGGAGCGCCCGGCGTTCGGCGGGCTCCGTCACAGCTCGCACGCCGCCTGGATCATCCTCGTACTCTCCCTCGTCCTCACCGTTCTCGCCTGGTACATCGCCGACAACGCCGTCCGCACCCGCGCCGGCGAGCGCTTCGAATTCCAGTCGCAGGACGTCACGCGGGCGATCACCCGGCGCATGGACGAGTACGCGATGGCGCTGCGCGGCGGCATCGCCCTGATGCAGAGCAGCGACCGCGCGACGCGCTCGACCTGGCGCACCTTCACCGAGGTCCTCGACCTCCAGAGCCACTTCCCCGGGATCCAGGGGCTCGGCTACAGCGTCATGCTGCGCCCGGACGAGCTCGCCGAGCACGTCGCCGCGGTCCGAGCCGAGGGCTTCCCCGACTACGACGTCCGCCCCGCCGGCGCGCGCCCGGCCTACAGCGCGATCGTCTTCCTCGAGCCCTTCGATTGGCGCAACCAGCGGGCGTTCGGCTACGACATGTACTCGGAGCCGACGCGGCGCGCGGCGATGGAGCACGCCCGCGACAGCGGCGAGCCGGCGGTCTCCGGGCGCGTAACCCTGGTCCAAGAGACAGACGAAGACCCGCAGTACGGCTTCCTGATGTACTACCCCCACTACGCGGCGGGCCCGCAGGGGAGCGTCGAGGCGCGCCGCGCCGCGCTCCGCGGCTTCGTCTACAGCCCCTTCCGCATGGGCGACCTGATGCACGGGATCCTCGGCGCGGATCAGGGGGCGCTCGACTTCGCGATCTACGACGGCGCCGAGCCGCGCGCCGACGCGATCCTCTACAACAACACCGGCGGCGACGAGCTCCGCTACCTCGCCGCCGATGACACGCCCGAGTTCTCCGGGCTCTACCAGATCGCGGTCGGCGGCCACACCTGGACCCTCCACCTCTACTCGCGCCCGGACTACCTCTCCGGCGCGGAGAAGTCGCAGCCGGCGATCGTCGCGATCGGCGGGCTCATCGTCGACATCCTCCTCTTCCTCGTGATCGCCAACCTCAGCCGGCAGCGGCGGCGCGCCGAGGAGCTCGCCGGCGAGATGACCGAGGAGCTCGCCGCGAGCGAGCAGCGCTACCGCCGGCTCTTCCGCGACGCCAAGGCGGTGATGCTCCTCAGCGATCCCGAGAGCGGGCAGATCGTCGACGCCAACGCGGCCGCCGCCGCCTTCTACGGCTTCGCCGCCGAGGCCCTCTGCGCCAAGCGCATCGCCGAGCTGTGCCCGCTGCCCGCGGCGGAGTTCGCCGACCTCGCGGCCGCCGGGCGCGGCGAGCTCCGCGTCCCGCAGCGCCTCGCCAGCGGCGAGCTCCGCCAGGTCGAGCTGCGCCGCGGCGAGATCGAGGTCGACGGCCGGCCGATGACCCTGTCGATCATCTTCGACGTCAGCGAGCGCCAACGCGCCGAGGCGGCCCTCGAGGCGAGCGAGCGCCGCTACCGCGCGGTCTTTGATCTCTCGCCGGTGCCGATGTTCCTCGTAGACCGCGCCGACGGGGCGATCCTCGAGTTCAACGCCGCCGCGTCCGCGCGCTACGGCTTCTCGCGCGCGGAGTTCCTCGCCATGTCCCTGGGCGACCTCCGGATCGACCAGCGCGCCCCCGCCCTCGCCGAGGAGGTCGCCGCCCTCGAGGGGGCCCGCGCCAAGTTCGACGCCCGCCACCGGACGCACGACGGCGGCGAGATCGTCGTCGAGGTCAACGTCCAGCCCTTCGTCTACGGCGACCGCGAGGTCCGGATCGCCGCCGTCACGGACATCACCGAGCGGGCCCGCGCCGCCGCGGCTATGGCCGAGGCCCGCGCCGCCGCCGAGGCGGCGAGCCGGGCGAAGAGCGAGTTCGTCGCCAACATGAGCCACGAGCTGCGGACGCCGATGAACGCGATCCTCGGCCTCGGCCAGCTCCTCGTCGAGCTCGAGCTCGCGGACCCGGCGGGCGACTACGCCGCCCGGATCTTCGGCTCGTCGCAGGCGATGCTCGCCCTCCTCAACGACATCCTCGACCACTCGAAGATCGAGGCCAACCGCGTCGTCCTCGAGCGGCGCTCCTTCGCTCTCCGGGACGTCGTCGAGCGCTCGACGGGGCTCTTCATCGAGCGCGCCGAGGCCAAGGGCGTCGCCCTCCGCGTCGTCCTCGCAGACGACCTCCCGGCGGTCGTTCTCGGCGACGCCCTCCGCCTCGGCCAGGTGCTCAACAACCTCCTCGGCAACGCGGTGAAGTTCACCGCGCGCGGGCAGATCGAGCTCCGGGTCGACCGCGTCGCGGCTGATGATGACGGCGATCTCATCCTGCGCTTCGCCGTCCGCGACAGCGGCATCGGCGTCGCCAAGGAGGCGCTCGAGAAGCTCTTCGAGCCCTTCCACCAGGAGGACGCGTCGACGACCCGACGCTTCGGCGGGACCGGCCTCGGGCTGTCGATCAGCCGCGCCCTCGTCCAGCTCATGGGCGGCGAGATCACGGCCCGCAGCGAGCTCGGCTGGGGCAGCGAGTTCTCCTTCACCGCGCGCTTCGCCGTCGCCGCCGGCGCCGACGCGACGCCGAGCGAGGCGACGAACGGCGGCGCGATCACGGCGGCCGTCCCCTGGTACGTCCGCGGGGCGCGGCTGCGCGGCGCCCGGGTCCTGATCGTCGAGGACAACCAGACCAACCAGATGGTCGCGCAGGCGCTCCTCGATCGCCTCGGGGTGATCAGCGTCGTCGCCGACGACGGCGCCGAGGGGCTCCGCCGCCTCGCCTCCGAGCGCGTGGATCTGGTGCTGATGGACCTGCAGATGCCCGTGATGGACGGGCTCGAGGCGACCCGG
>JAGQIT010000402.1 GCA_020431135.1 Myxococcales bacterium
CGCAGGGACATCGCCGCGGCGACGTTCAGGGCCTCGCGCTCGCGGAGCTGATCGCTGCGGCTGCAGGCGAGACCCGCGGTGCTGAGGCCCGCGAGGCCCGCGACGCTGAGGTTGATAAGCCAGCCGCGGCGGCTCCATCCGGTCGTCGATCGCACGCACGGGAGTCTGCGCGCGGCCGCGCAGCGGCGCAACCGCGGCGGCGCTCCGGGGGACCGTGCAGCGCCGCCGCGCGCCGCGACGAGGTGCGTCTACTCCGCGTCGTCGTGGAAGATCGGATCGACGACCCCTCCCGGCGCCGGCGCCTCGCCGCCTTGGCGATAGGTCGTGGCGAAGGTCGTGAGGATCTCCTCGAGGGGCAGGTCGAAGTAGAGCCCGCGCTCGCGCACGTACTCCATGTGCCGGCGCCCGGCGCCGTCGAAGGGCTGGAGGAGGGCGTCGTGGGTGCCGTCGAACTCGAGGGGCGGGACGCCGAAGCGGCGGCACAGCGACGCGTTGAACGCGGGCGTCGCCTTCACGGGGCGGCCCTCGATCCAGATCTCGACGTAGCCGTGGAAGACGAAGAGGTCGGTCCCCATCATCGCCCGCAGCCGCGGGCTCGCCAGGTGGTTGCGGACATCGGCGAAGCCGAGGCGCGCCGGCACCCCGGCGGCCCGGCACAGCGCGCACAGGAGCACGGCCTTGGTCACGCAGAAGCCGCGCTCCTTCGTCAGCAGCGCGCTCGCCCGGTAGTCCTCCGGGTTGATCGTGATCGAGTAGGGGTCGTAGCGGAGGAGCTCGCGGGCGTCGCGGAAGAGCCGCGCCGCCCGCTCGCGGTCGCCGCTCGCGCCGGCGACGACCGCCGCCGCGTGCTCGCGCACCGCCGGGTGGTCGGAGTCGACGAAGCGCCCCGGGGCGAGGAGGCGCGGGTCGTCACCGGTGATCGAGGAGGAGGTGTCAGCCACAGGCGCTCAGCTTGCCACACGCATCGTCGCCGCGCGCGTCGGCGTCGGCGGACGTCGGCGTCGCTAGCGATCGACCTGGCTAGAAGGGCGGGTCGCCGGCGACCCACTGGGGGTCCTCGGCGTCGGCGTCGACGGTCGTGCCGAGGACGCCGTCGGCGGCGTCGGTCTGGTCCGCGGCGATCTGCCCGTCGCCCGCGCGCAGGCGCCAGGAGCCGAGGAGGCCGGGCTCGTCGCCGCTGAGCACGACGTCCATGTTCGCGGCGATCTCGGCGTCGCTGCGGGCGACGCTCCACAGCCGGACCTCGGCGAGGACGCCGTCGAAGGCCGTCGACCCGAGGTTGCCGAAGTCGTGGCCGATCCACAGCGGGTGGTCGCTGGTGAGCGAGTAGACCTCGGGGAGGTTGAGCGTGATCACCTCGACGCCGTCGGCGAAGTAGGTGAGGGCCGTGCCGTCGCGGCGGGCGACGAAGTGGTGCCACGCGCCGTCGAGGAGATGGGGCTGACCCGGGTAGTCGATCCAGTTGATCCCGCCGAGCTGGACGTAGGGGATCTTGTGGGCTGAGCCGCCCCACTGGTTGTGGAAGCCGAAGGTGAAGCCGACGGCGTGCTGGAGGCGGTTCGACATGATCTGCGGGTGCGCGTTCTGCTCGTCCTCGACGCCGCGGACCCACGCCTCGAAGGTGAAGGGGCCGAGGCCGATCGCGTCGATCGCCGCGTGCTCGGCGACGGTGACCCTGTCGTCTTGGCCGTCGAACTCGAGGAGCGGGAGGTCGCAGTCGACCTCGCAGCCCCGGGTGGTCGCGGCGGTCGCGGCGGTCGCGGAGGTGCCGGTCGTCTCGGCGCCAGTAGTGGTGGTCCCCGGCGCGGCGGTCGTCTCGCCGCCGCTGTCGGTCGTGGTCGACGCGGCGGAGGTCGAGGCGCTGTCGCTCGCGCCTCCTGTCGCGGCCGCGGACGTGGACGTGGCGCCGTCGCTGGCGTCGGAGGTCGAGGCGGCGTCGCTCGTCGCGGAGGCCGAGCCGCCGCCGCTCGCGGTGTCGCTCGTCGAGCCGACCTCCTCTTCGCCCGTGCAGGCCGTCAGCGCGGTGAGGAGCGCGAGCGCTGCGGTGAGGCGATCGTATGTGCGTAGGGACATGTCATTCGAGGGGGCGGCGCGGCCTCAGTCGCACACGAGGTGGACGTCGACGAGCTCGCCCGCGAGCCCGCCTGCGCCGGCGGAGAAGGGGGCGCGCTCGCGGCTGCAGTTGCCGCGGGCGTCGCAGTCGACGTCGACGCGGAAGTCGATGGCGAGCGCGTCGATCCCGTAGGCCGCGAGCGGCAGCAGCTCCCAGCCGCTCGTCCGGCGATCGGCGTCGGCGTCGGCCCACACCACAAGCTCGCTCCAGGCCGCGTCCGCCGGGGTGATCGCGCCGTCGCCGTCGCTGTCGAGCGCGCCGAGGGCCGCGAAGCCGTGGGCGGCGTAGGTCCCGTCGGCGAGGCGGGTGCCGCTGCCGAAGAGCTCGTGGCCGCCGTCGATCGTCCCGCTGCGGTCGAGGTCGCGGGCGAGCCACGGGGTCGCGGCCGTCGGCCAGTCCGGCGCCTCGCAGCGGCCGCGGCTGCCGGCGTCGAAGGCCGCGGCGGTCGCCTCGGCGGTGAAGGTCGGGGTCGTCCCCGCGAAGGCGAGGACGAGCGGGGTCGTGTCGAAGTCGCAGGCGTTCGGGTTGATGTAGCTCGCGCCGGCGGGGTCGGTCAGGCAGTTGACGAACTCCCCGAGCACCGTCCCCTCGAACTCGTCGACGCACCGGATCGTCTCCCCCGGCTCACAGATGTCCTCGGCGCACTCGCCCCAGAAGGGGTCGAAGCCGTCGAGCTCGACGCAGCGCTGGATCATCCCGGCGCTCTCGTCGGCGCCGCAGGGCCGCGTCGCGCCGGGCTGCTTGCATGGCTCGGTGAAGCAGCGGCTCCATGCGTCGTCGACGCAGACCTCGACGCCGAGGAGGCCGTCATCGCCGCAGATCTGCGGCTCGTCGGGCGTCTCGTAGGACAAGATGTCTGAGACGCAGCGGTCGCCCTCGTGGCTCCCTGGCACGTCGGCGTTCTCGTTCGGATCGCCGACCCCGGAGTCGAAGGTCGGCGCAGGTCCGTCGTTCGGCGCTGGATCGGCGTCGCACGCCGCGAGGCCGAGGCAGGCGAGGCTGAGGAGCCACGGGGCGCAGCGCATCCAATGATCATCCCACACCTGCGCGCCGCTGGGGGCACGGTGCCCGCGCGGCGAGCCCATGACGATGGCCGATCGGTCAGGTGAACGGCGCCTCGCTTGGGCGATCGCCCATCAGACGTACGGAACCGCGCTGCGTCGCGGATGTCCCCGTCGTGGCGACCTCGGGCCGGCTGAGCGGTCGGCCGCGGGTCCGCGAAGGGGTCGCGCGGCGGGGCATCCCGCTTGCGAGACGAGCCGCGACCGTCGACCACAATCGGCTCCCGCGCGCCGCGATCCCTCGCCAGGGGCCAGAGCTTGGAGGCGCTCCGACGAGACCGAGAGGACAGACGACGGCGGCGCACCCGTCGCGTGCTCAGCCGCTCCCTAGCGCTTCGCCGGCCGCAGCAGCGCGCGGCCGATGATCAGCTTTTGGATCTCGCTCGTCCCCTCGTAGATCCGCAGCGCCCGGATCTCGCGATACAGCCGCTCGGGCACCTCACCGACCGTCACGCCGCGGCCGCCGAAGGACTGGACCGCGCGGTCGATGGTCCGCTGCGCCGACTCGGTGGCGAAGAGCTTGGCCATCGCCGGCTGGTCGGCGCTCGCCCGCCCCTGGTCGCGGGCCGCGGCCGCCCGGTAGACGAGGAGCTGGGCGGCGACGTGATCGGTGGCGACGTCGGCGAGCGCGAACTGCAGCCCCTGCTGGGCGGCGAGCGGCTTGCCGAACTGGCGGCGGGCGTTGAGGTGGGCGATGGTCTCCGAGAGCGCCCGGTCGGCGAGGCCGAGCGCCGCGGCGCCGACGCTGACGCGGAAGACGTCGAGGTTGCCGAGGGCGATCGACAGGCCGTCGCCGGGCGCTCCGACGCGGTGCTCGGCGGCGACCTCGACGTCCTCGAGGTCGACGACGCCGATCGGGTGCGGGGCGATGACCTCAGTCGGTGTGACCTTAAGGCCAGGCGCGTCGCCGGCGACCCAGAACGCGCCGAAGCGCGGTCGGGCGCCCTCTGGAGCGCCGACCTCCGCGGCCGTCGGCGCCTCGCGGGCGAAGACGACGTAGGAGTCGGCGATCCCTGCGTTGGAGATGAAGCACTTGCGCCCGCGCAGCGTGACCCCGCCGCCCGGCCGCGGCGTCGCCACGGTCTGCATCCCCTGGATGTCGGAGCCGGCCTCGGGCTCGGTGAGGGCGAAGGCGCAGATCACCTCGCCGCGCGCGACCTTGGGGAGGAGCGCGGCCTGCAGCGCCGGCTCGCCGGCCATCGTCACCGGGTTCGAGCCGAGCCCCTGCATGACGAAGGCGGTGTCGAGGGCCCCGGACTCGCGGGCGAGCCACTGGCGGATGAGGCAGAGCGCCGTCGACGAGATCGCCTCGGCCGCGCCGCCGTGGGCCGCGGGGACGACCCAGCGCAGGAGCCCGGCGTCGGCGAGGCGGGCGACGTACTCCTTCGTCGCCGCGCCCGGGTCGCCCTCGGGGACAGGGTCGTCGCGGAGCGCCGCGGTGAATTTTTCGAGGGTCTCCTCGAGGGCCTCGAGGTCGGCCCGCGACACGGGCGACTCGGCGATCGCCCCGAGGTCGCGGCGGAGGATCCGGGGATCGGTGATCATCGCAGCATCTCCCGGATCACTTCCACGCCGGCTTGCGCTTGTCGAGGCGCGCCTTGTCGGCCTCGCTGAAGTCCGGGTGCAGCATGCAGATCGCCTGGGCCTGGGCCTCGGCCTCGATCGCCGCGTCGAGGTCCATGTCGAGCTCCTGCTGGA
>JAGQIT010000403.1 GCA_020431135.1 Myxococcales bacterium
AGACGATGTCGAGGAAGTGCCAGAACAGCGCCAGCCGCATCAGGCGCGACAGGACCGGCACGGTGAGCCCCTTGGTCAGGATCTGGCCGACCATCACCAGGATGGAGAGGGTACCGATGCTGACATGGAGCCCATGGGTGCCGACCAGCGTGAAGAAGCCCGACAGGAACCCGCTCCGGTCCGGTCCCGCGCCTTGCGCGATCATCCCGGCGAATTCCTGGAGCTCCATGGCGACGAAGCCGACGCCGAGCACCGCGCCCTCGTGGCCGCGCAGGACCGCGCGCTCGCGGCCGCGGCGGAGGCTCCACAGGCGGATCGTCCCGTCCTCGCTCGCCGAGGCCAGGCGCTTGCCGTCGGCGTCGATCGCCAGCGCGCGCACCGGGCCCTCGTGGCCGGCGAGGGTCATCAGCTCGCGGCCGTCGTCGGGATCCCAGACGCGGATCATCGCGTCGCCCCCGCCCGCGAGCAGCCAGCCCTTGGTCGGCAGGAAGGCGCAGCAGTGGAGCTCCTTGCTCTTGCCCTCGCCGCCGAGAACGCGCAGGCAGCTCCCGTCGGCGACGGACCACA
This sequence comes from Myxococcales bacterium, assembly GCA_020431135.1. GTDB lineage: Bacteria > Myxococcota_A > Polyangia > Nannocystales > Nannocystaceae > JADJRG01. The sequence continues at coordinate 568 of JAGQIT010000403.1, forward strand.
GGCGGAGGGTGCCGTCGTGCGAGGCCGAGGCGAGGCGGGCCCCGTCGGGGCTGAAGGCGCAGGCGGCGACCCACTTCTGGTGGCCCTGGAGGCTGCGCTCGACGAGCTTGCGGCGGACGTGCCAGAGCTTGACCGTCTTGTCCGAGCCGGCGCTCGCCAGGGTCTCGCCGTCGGGGCTGATCGCGAGGCCGAGGACCGCGTGCTCGTGGCCGTGGTAGACGCCGTCGGCGGCCAAGGTCGCGCGATCCCAGCGGCGCAGGGTGCCGTCGACGCCGGCCGTGAAGAGGCTGTCGCCGGCGATCAGGCAGGCGCGGATCGCCCCGTCGTGGGTCTCGGGCGGCCCGGCCTCGTCGGCGGTCGGGGCTCGCCAGCGGCGGATCGTCTGGTCGGCGCCGCCGGAGAACACCCGCGCCCCGGCGCGATCGAGGATCGCCGCCTGGACCATGCCCTCGTGGCCGAGGAGGCTGCCGCGCTCGATCCCGGCGTCGGCCTCCCAGAGGCGGACGCTGCGGTCGCGCGAGCTCGACAGGAGGAGCTCGCCGGCGCCGTCGAAGGCGCAGGAGGTGACCCAAGAGCCATGTCCCCACAGCTCGTGGAGGAGCTCGCCGTCGGCGAGGCTCCAGATCCGCAGGCGGTTGTCGTAGGTGCTCGCGGCGACGCGCTCGCCGGCGGGGTCGATCGCCAGGCCGCTGATCGCGTACTCGGGGCCGACGAGCGTGCGCTCGAGCTCGAGCTCTGGGGCTCGCCAGAGCTTGACGCTCTTGTCGTGCGAGCCCGTGGCGACGCGGCCGCCGTCGGCGCTGAGGGCGATCGCTGTGCCGCCGAGCTCGTGGGCGAGGACTGAGGCGACCTCGGCCCCGGTCTCGACGTCCCAGAGCTTGAGCGCGCCGTCGACGGCGATCGACGCCAGGCGCCGCCCGTCGCCGGAGAGCGCGAGGTCCTC
>JAGQIT010000404.1 GCA_020431135.1 Myxococcales bacterium
TCACGGGCGACGACGGCGAGGTCCTCGCGCGGCACCGCCTCGACTACGCGGGGGAGACGCCCGCGGCGCCCGGGTTCCGCCTCGTTCTCGCGGGGACCCGCGACTCGAGAACCTGGGTCGCGGCCAGCCTGAGCCGGATCCGGCTCACGGGCGCGGCGCTGCAGCGGCTGACCCCGGAGCGCCTCTCGGAGGCGGACGCGCCCGCGCAGCGAGCCGGGCGACGGCTCGTCGAGCGCGACCCGCTCGGCGCGCTGCGGGCCCTCGAGGAGCTCGACGCGCCCTCGGCATCGGAGCGCCTCTTGGGGGTCGTCGCGCGCGCTCGCCTCGGCCGCTGGCGCGCGGCCGAGGCCGAGCTGCGGGCCCTCTTCGCCGACGACGCGCGCGTCGCGGCGATCACCCCGGAGCTGCGGGCCCTCCTGCGCGTGGAGCCGGCGGTGTACGGCCCGCTGCTGCGCGGGGCCGCGGGCTCACCCGCGCTCCACGAGCTGCTCACCGACGCGTGGAGCGTGGCCTTCGATATGGAGGTCAACCACCCCGACACGCTGACCGCGCTCTGGGGCGGGCTCATCGACTACGATCTCGAGCGGGGGATGTTCACGCCGCTCAAGATGCGCGGCGTCGTCGCCCGCCGCCTCGGCCACCGAGAGGCGGCGGAGGCCTCCTTCCGCGCGGCGCTGGCGGCCCTCGACGACCCGGAGCGGGCCGGCAACATCACCTACGGCAGCCGCGAGTACGAGGTCGCGGCGATCCGCTTCGAGCAGGCGGCGTGCGCCGTCGAGGCCCATGACATCGACGGCGCCGCGGCGTTCATCCGGCCGCTCCTCGAGGTCGAGGATCCGGATCCCTACGTCATCGATCGCCTGCGCGCGCGCGCGGATCTGCGGCCGCTGTGGGGGCTCGCCGAGGGGCTGTAGCTCGCTCGTTCCGCGCCGCCCTCGCGCTCACGGGAGGCCCGCCGCGCCGGCGGCGTCGAGGATGCGCTGCGCGGCGGCTGTGGTCATGATCTGACCCGTCGACGTCACCCCGTCGTCCGCGGTGAAGACGAAGAAGGCCTGCTCGCACGGCATCCCGAGCGCGAACTCGACCTTGGCGGCGGCGGTCGTGAAGCGCAGGCCGATGAGGTAGTCGTTGGCGCAGCGGCGAGCGAAGCCCCATTGGTAGTTCGAGTCGTCGAGCAGGGTGTCGACGAGCTGCGTCCGGGTCCCCTGATCGAGCGGCCGGGACGCGCCCTCGATCGGGTAGCCGGCGATGGTCGTGTCGCTCTTGAGGCGCCCCACCTGCGCGTGGAGGGCGGCGATCACCCGCAGTCGCGCGATCTCGACGTCGGTGGCGCGCTCGACCACGGAGGCCGCCTCACCGAGGCTCTCGCGCAGCGCTCCGGCCTTCGCGGCGCTCTCCGTCGCGTCGCCAGTGTCGGGCTCGGGCGCCTCGGCGGCCGTCTCCGGCGGCTGGGCGTCCGCCGAGGCGACTGGGGGCGTGGGCTGCCTAGCGGGCTCGGGCGCCTCGGCCTTCTCGGAGGCGTCGCTCCCCGCGGGTCGCGGCTCGGCGGAGGATGAGCACGCCGCGCAGAGCAGCGCCGCGGCGACGAGGAGATCGGAGCGCATGCCGGATGGTATGCGGTGCGGCGATCGCCCGCCACCGCGCTCCTGCGCCGGCGCTTCGTCCGACCGCGATCCGCTGGCGCCGCTCGACGCGGCGTCGCGCCGCGCAGCTCAGGCGCCCATCTTGGCCATGCAGTAGCGGAGGCCGTCGCGGAGGTTGGCGCAGGTCTTCACGGACTTCAGATCGACGCCGATACCGACGATCGTCTGGGCGACGTGCGGGCTGATCCCGGTGATCACCCCCTCCGCGCCGAGCAACCTGATGCTCGAGATCAGCTTGAGGAGGTGCCCCGCGGTCGAGGTGTCCAGCGCCTCGACGCCGGTCAGGTCGAGGATCGCGAAGAGGGCGCCCGCGCGGCTGACCTCCGTCAGCAGGCGGTCGATGAGGCTGTTCGCCCGCTGGCTGTCGATCACGCCGACGACCGGCACCGTCAGGACCTTGTCCCAGACCTCGATGAGCGGCACCTCGAGCTCCTTGAGCGCCTCCTGCTGGAGCTCCACCGTCTCGAGCTGCTTCTTCAGCGTCGCCTCGACCTGCTTCGCCTTGCTGACGTCGAGCGAGAAGCCGGCGACGTGGTCGATGACCCCCTCCTCGTTCGGCAGCGGGATGAACCAGTGGTTCCAGTAGATGCCGTCGCGGAGCTCGTGGCGCGAGGCGCTGACGCCGTCGAAGGCCGCGACCGTGTCCTTCGATCCCTCCTCGCCGTAGAGCTCGAAGACGTTGAGGCCGAGGAGCTGCCCCGGCGCCATGTCCATCTCCTCGAGCGCCTTGCCGTCGTGGTAGACGAAGAAGCCGGGGCGATCGACGGCCCAGAGAACGATGTCGAGGTTCTCCATCAGCGCGCGCAGCAGCCTCCGCTCGATCCGCGCCGTCGTCGTCTCGGCGTCGACGACGTGCAGCGCCCCGTAGAGCGCGCCGTCGTCGGCCCGCCGCACCTCGCAGCGCAGCTTGCCGCCGCCCGCCGCCGTGAAGGTGTGCTCCCCCGAAGCGCCGGCGCGGAGCTCCTCGAGGAAGCGCGACAGCCCGACCTGCGAGGCGGCGTCGGCGAGCGCCCCTACGGAGAGCGCGTCGGCGCCGAAGCGCCGCTCGAGGGCGGCGCTGCGCTGGTCGACGCGGCCCTGCGCGTCCGCGACGAAGACCATCCCAGGGAGATTCGAGAGAAACGACGCCAACGACACATCCGCCATACCAACCAAATTTTCTAGCACTTCGCCGCGACTTCGACCGCGCAATGCGAGCGCCGCGATGCAGAGCCGCGCATCTGCCGACATCCGCACGCGCCGCGGCGTCGACGACTCGTGACAGCGTCAGCGGGCCCAGACGATGAAGTCCGCATCGGCGCGGCGACGCGGACGTCGTCGCGCGCCCGCGTCGAGCGAGCATGTCCAAAGGGTCATGCTTAACGTTCGCGCGGCCCGAGCGCTCGGCGGCGCCACGACCCGCGGTACGCGAGAGACAGGCGTTCTGAGGCGCGCTCGAGGCGACCGCGAGCCCGGCGCGGGCGCTCAGAGCGACAGGGCCCCGGCGATCGTCGCCGCGCCGCCGCGCTCCTCGAGCAGCCACTTGAGGCGCTCGCGCCGGACCTTGAGCGAGCTGCGGAGCTCCGGCTGGTGGCGCAGGAGCGCGGGGTCGAAGCCGTCGGAGTCGGGGTCGGCGAGGTCGAGGGCGTGGAGCTCGAGGTGGAGGTAGCCGAGGTCCGCGGCGGCCCGGGTCGCGCGCTCGTTGCCGAGAACGAGGGTGCCGACCATCGGCAGACGCAGGCGCGGGAGCACCGAGATCGGCATCTCCCACAGGCCGACGTCGGGCCGGAAGAACGGGCGGTCGCGGCCGACGAAGGAGCGCCAGCCGCTGACCATCGACGCCGACCGCCGGCCCCGCAGGCCCTTCAGGGCGATCATCGACAGCTTGGCGAGGTAGTAGGTCGGCGACGGCAGGAGCGACGAGTCGTAGCTGTAGCCGAGGGCGGCGACCTGCTCCAAGAGGCGGCGGTCGTGGGTGTAGCCCGGCGCTCGGAAGCCGCGCGGGCGCCCGCCCCCGAGGCCGCGCAGGAGGCCGCGCAGGAGGTCGTCGCAGCGGGCGAGGTCGGCGTGGATCTCGGCGCCGCTCCAGCGCGTGAGGTCGTAGGGGTGGGAGTGCGAGTGGTTGGCGAGCTCGCAGCCCCCCTTCGCCGCCTGGCGCAGGAGCGCGGCCCCGCGCCCGCCGCTCTGCAGGTCGCGCTCCAAGTCGCGGCCGACGACGAAGAAGGTCGCGGTCGCGGCGACCTCGTCGAAGAGCTCGATGAAGCGCGGCAGGCAGCGCTCAAGAACGATCCGCGCGGCCCGATCGCTCGGCGGCGGGAGGCCGTGGATCGCGTGGTAGCAGGCGACGTCGTCGAGGTCGACGGAGAGGATCGTCGCCTTGCTCTGCATGCCCGCCATCAGCCGCCCTCCTGCGGCCCCGCCGAGGTCGCGGCCGGGCGCGCGCGGCCGCCGAGATCGCGGCCGAGGTGGATCGACGCCCAGAGGCGGAGGAGGAGGCGGAGCACCTTCGGCACCCGGCGCAGGAGGTGGACGCTCGGCGGCCGCTTCTCGGCGAGGTCGACGGGGATCTCGCGGGTGGCGACGCCGGCCCGCTGCGCCCGGATCACCAGCTCCGAGGCGAAGACGTCGTAGTCGACGATGCAGGCGTCGGCGATGGGCGCGAGGACCTCGCGGCGCAGCGCCTTTAGGCCGTGGGTGTCGGTGCCGCGGAAGCCGAGCGTGACCCGCAGCAGGCCGTTGTAGCCGCGGGTCGCCAGGCGGCGCAGGAGCGGCCGGCGGTCGTGGGCGCCGCGCATGGCCTTCGAGCCGATGACCAGATCAGGGACCCGATCAGGGACGAGAGCGGAGCGGCGCTCGCCGGGCGCGGGGCCCTCGCCGCGGAGGAGGGCGAGGGCGCGGCGGTGGAAGTCGAGGTCGCACAGGTCGATCTCCTCGCAGAGGACGAGGCGGCCGCGGGCGACCCGCAGCCCCTCGCGCAGCGCCCCGCCGTAGTTCGGCGCGCCGATCGACAGGGTGCGCACGCGCGGCCGTGCGGCCGCGAGCTCGGCGGCGAGGGCCGCGGTCCGATCGCGGCTGCCGTTCTCCGCGAGGATCACCTCGTAGTCCTCGCCGAGCGCGTCGAGGCCGGCGCACAGCTCCTCGACGCTGGCGACGAGGATCCCCTCCTCGTTGTGGATCGGGATGATGACGCTGACCTCGGGGCTCACGCCGGCCTCCTCTCGGTGGCGGCGACCGCCTGGCCTTCGGCCCAGGCGGCGGCCTCCATGCCCTGGATCATCGAGTCCTCCATCGAGTTGTAGATCCACGCGCCGTAGCGGCCGCAGGAGCGCACGCCGACGGCGGCGAGCCAGCGGTGGAGGGCCGCCGTCGCGGGCCCGTGGTCGTCGTCGAACACGACGTAGGCATACTCGATCTCGCGCAGCTCGGTGAAGGCGAGATCGTCGGCGCGGGCCAGCGCGCCGACCTCGACGAGGCCCTGGGCGACCGCGCGGGCGTCGACGGGCCCGTCGCGGTCGCTGAGCTCGACGTAGAGCGAGGCGGCGCCGGCCGGGGCCATGCTGGCGACCGCGTTCGAGTAGACGCCGACGCGGAAGAAGGGCAGCGCCGGGCTCGGGACGTAGACCCAGTGGTAGTCGGCGGGGACCGGCGCCCGCGTGGCGACGTCGAGGTAGCGCCAGCGGATCCACCGCAGGGCCGCGGCCGCCTCGCGGATCTCCGGCGGCGCCGCCGGGATCCGGGCGATCAGCTCGGGCAGCGGGAGCGTCGAGATCAGCGCCGAGTAGGGCCGCCAGTCGGCCTCGCCTGCGAGCTTGACCCGGCGCCCGCGGACGTCGACCTCCTCGACCGGGGATCCCCGGCGGATCGTCCCCGGCGCCCGCGCCTCGATCGCCGCCGCGAGGCCGCGGGGGAGCGCGTCGATCCCCCCGGCCCTCGGGTAGAGGAAGCGGGCGTTGTAGCCGAGGCCCTCCTGCGGGATGCCGATCGCCCCGCCGACGACCTGCTCGACGGTCGGCGTCGGCACGTAGCGATCGACCCAGCTCGCGTCGAGGGCGTCGAAGGCCGCGCCCCAGAGCTTGCGGTTGTAGGGGACGAAGAAGTGGCGGGCGATGCCGCCGCCGAAGCGGGCCTCGGCGAACTCGGCGAAGGTCCGCGGCGCCGGTCGATCGCCGCGGGCCGCGGCCTCGCGGGCGGCGATGAATTCGACGAGGCACTCGCGGACGACCGCGAGCGGCAGCCCGTAGAGGTTGGCCTGGAAGGGGTAGGGGAGGAGCGCGCCGTGGGCGTGGACCGCCGTCCGCCGCTCGACCTCCACCCACGCGTCCGCGGGGCTGATGTCGGCGACGAGGCGGCGGGTCCGGGGGTCGCGGAGGTGGAGCCAGTGGCCGGTGACGTCGAAGGTGTGCCCGCGCCGGCGGACGCTGCGAGCGTGGCCGCCGACGGTCGCCTCGCGCTCGGCGACCACGCAGGGGCCGCGCAGGTGGTAGGCCGCGGCGAGGCCGGTGAGCCCCGCGCCGAGGATCACCACCGGGGGCGCAGCCGCAGGCACGGCCGCCGTTGTAGCAGTTCTCGGCGGGGCTCGGCAGGTCGGGAAGGCGACGAGGCGGCGCGCGGCGGCGGTGGACAACGAGATCGCCACCCTGCACACTGCGGCCCATGGAGTTCCGCAACCTCGGGACGTTCAGTCTCGTCCGCCCGCTGTCGACCCGGAGCACCTCCTACCGGATGGTGCTCGCCCGCCACGAGGACGACCCAGAGGACCTCCCCCCGGCCTACCTCGTCAAGATCCTCCTGCCCGGCGCCGGCGACGAGTACAGGCTCATGCGCGCCAACTTCGACCACGAGATCGAGCTCCTCAAGCGCTTCAACCACCCGTCGATCCCGAGCGCCCACGGCGAGGGCGAGCAGGACGGGGCGCGCTACGTGATCATGGACTACATCGACGGGGTCGACCTCGCGGCGCTCCTCGGCCACGACACCCGCGACACCCGGGCGCTGTCGAAGGAGCTGTCGGTCTACATCATGGGCCAGCTCGCCGACGCCCTCGACTACATCCACAGCTACGGCGACGTCGATCCCGAGACCGGCGAGCCTGTGTCGCTCGACGTTCTCCACCGCGACATCGCGCCGGCGAACATCCTCCTGTCGCGCACCGGCAACGTCCTCCTCGCCGACTACAACACCGCGTTCAGCGCCCTCCTCGACCCCGACCACGACACGATCCACGCCGGGACCAAGGCCTACATGGCGCCCGAGCGCGTCGTCTCCGGCAACCCGGCGACGCAGAAGACCGACCTCTTCTCGATGGCTGTGGTGCTCTGGGAGATCCTCAAGGGCGTGCGCTGCTTCAAGGCCGAGGACGACCTGCGGACCATCGACGCGATCGTCCGCTTCGACGTCTCGCACCCGACCAAGCGGATCAGCGGCCTGTCGCCGAAGCTCAGCGAGATCGTCCGCCGCAACCTCGACCGCGACCCGGGGCGCCGCTACACCGGCGCCCGGCAGATGCTCCAGCGCCTCGCCCAGGCCCCCGAGGCCGGCGCGGCGGAGCGCTCGCGCAGCGAGCTCGGGGCGCTGGTCAGCGAGGTCGCCAACGCCCGCGCCGCCGCCCGGGCCGAGCGGGAACGCGCCCGGCGAGCGCGCGAGCGCGCGAGCGCGCGACGCCACCCCTGACGTGCGTTCAGAGGGGGG
>JAGQIT010000405.1:0-11862 GCA_020431135.1 Myxococcales bacterium
TCCGCAGGCCACAGCGAGCGCCGCGCAGAGCACGGGACCCGCCGCGCGTAGCCGCGCGCTCACAGTGCTCCGCATGTCACCGCCCCGCGTCGCGCCGCGGGAGCTCGTCGTCGGCGGGCCCACGACAGGAGGAATCTCCGCACGGCCTCAGAAGTATCACCGGCGCCTTCTTCCGCGCCCTAGACAGCGGCACCCCAGGCCCATCGTCAGGGCCGGGCCATGTCCAACTCGGAGGACAGGTCGAGGGCCGAGCAGCGGTGAGACCCGCGGCCGTCGCCGTCCGGAGGACCTCGGAGCGCCGGCCTGTGGCACAGTGACCGGCACGCAGCGCGGTCGCTCCTGGCGTCCAATCGCGCGCGCGGTGCTCCATCCGACTTCTTCGTATTTTCTCTCGAGGAGCTGAGCCGAACCCCTCCGCCGTACGACTTGTCCCGTAGGAAGCACCCATGCAGCAGACCCAATCCGCCCTCGACCCGGTGATCAAGGACAACTGGCCCAAGCTCAAGCGCTTCTTCCGCGCGAAGATCCCGGAGCCGGACTGCTACGAGCTCGTCCAGGAGACCCTCCTCGTCTTCGTGAAGAAGAGCCGCGAGCAGGAGATCGAGAAGCCCCGCGCCTACCTCTGGGGGATCGCGCGGCTGAAGGCGCTCCAGTACATCACCAGCAAGCGGGTCGCGAGCGCCCAGTTCGACTCGACGATCCACAGCGTCGTCGGGCCGCAGACGACCCTGAGCGCCCGCTTCGATCGTCGCAACAAGCTGATCAACGCCCTCCGCGAGCTGCCGACGGAGTGCCAGGTGGCCTTCGAGCTGCATCACGGCGAGGGGCTGACCATCGACGAGGTCTCGGCCGTGATGGATCAGTCGCCGGCGACGGTTAAGCGACGGATCAAGAACGCACGCGAGCTCCTCCAGAAGGCGCTGGCGGGCGTCTCGACTCAGGACGTCGCCAAGGTCTACCAGGAGGGGTAGGGCGCCGGACCGGTCGGCGCTGGGGCGCCCGTGAGCGGGCGCGTCCTGTCCACGATTCAGGACTGGAGGACCCGCGATTTTCGCCCGCGCCCCCTCTGAGATCCGAGCGAGCGGCCGCGCGGAGTGAGCTAGGCTCATCTCCACGATGGCGACCGTGGAGCAGTCGATCACCGCGCTCGAGAACCTCCTCGGGCCGCACCTGTTCAGCCTCGAGCTCGGTCTCGGCTCGCCGCTCATCCTCGCGAACCGCTACTGGATCAAGGACATCCGCGGTCGGGGCGCGCGGGGCCTCGTCGTCCGCGCCCGCGACACCAACCTCGAGCGCGACGTCGCGATCAAGCTCTACCCCCACAGGGACGCGGCGACGATCTCGGAGGCGGAGGCGGAGGCGAAGGTGCTCGCCAAGCTCCGCCACGACAACATCGTCCTCGTCTTCGACAGCGACTTCGCGGATCTCTTCATCGACAACGTCCGCGTCCCCTGCCTCTTCATCGTCATGGAGTACATCGAGGGGCCTCATCTGCGCGCCTGGATCGCCAACGAGAACCCAGGGCCGCTGGCGATCCTCGACGCGTTCATCGAGGCGGGGCAGGGCCTCGCCGCGGCGCACGCGAAGGGGATCTATCACCGCGACGTGAAGCCGGCGAACATCGTCATCGACCGCCGAACCGCGCGGGTCGTCGACTTCGGCCTCGCGCGGCAGGTCCTGGAGACGGACGGCGGCGACGCCCGGGCCACGCAGTACGGCGTCGCGATCGGGACCCTCGCGTATATGGCCCCGGAGGCGCGCCGGGGGATCTCGGACGAGCGCAGCGACCTCTTCGCGTTCGCGGTCTCGCTGTGGGAGTCGCTGAGCGGCAAGCTCCCCTTCGACCCCGAGGCCGGCGAGTGGAGGCTCGGCAACCACGAGGACTTCTTCGGCGCCGAGCGGATCCCGAAGCCGCTCGCCGAGCCGCTCAAGCGGGCGATGAGCTACGAGCCCGCGCAGCGGCACGCGTCGATGGAGGAGCTCCTCGCCGAGCTCCGGGCGAGGCGCGATCAGATGCAGCCTTCGCTCTTCTCTGGCCTCGTCGACGCGATCCGCAAGAGCCCGCTCGCCGATCGGGTCCGTGAGGTCGTCGAGCGTCCTGCGTCGGAGCTGGCGTCGAGCTGGGCCGAGCAAGCGAGGCTGATCCAGGAGCGGGCCGCGGCCGAAGCCGAGCGCGAGGAGAGGCGGCGGTGGTCGGGGGGCTCCGGGGGCGACACCTAGGAGGCCGAGGTCCGCGGCGCGCTCCCGTCGCGCTGCGGCGGACGAGCCGGCCTCAGGGCCAGGTCCCGTCGCCGTCGTAGCGGCCCGCGACGAGCGTCCCCTCGCCCTTGACCAGGATCTCGCAGCGCGGGAGGCGGAGCGAGAGCTCGCGTAGGGCTGCGAAGGTCCCGGTCTCCGTGTCGACGCAGAGGTCGCGGAGCGCCGGCAGCGACGCGAGGTGAGCGAGCCCGGCCGTCGTGATCGAGGTCTCGTGGACCTGCAGGGAGGTGAGCCGCGCGAGCGCGCAGAGGTGGGGCACGCACCGGTCGTCGAGCTGCGGGTTGTCCTTGAGGCGGAGGTGGGTCAACCGCGGCAGGCGGGCGAGGCTCCGCAGGCCCTCGTTCGACAGCGCGGTGCTCTGGAGCGTGAGCGACTCGATCGAGGTCGCCTCGACCAGGTGGACGAGCCCCTCGTCGTCGATCGGCACGTCGCACAAGCTCGCGCTCTTGAGGCGCGGGAGGGTAGCGAGCAGCCCGAGCTCGCGCCCGTCGTAGGGCCCGCGAAAGGGGCGGGGGAGGAAGTGCGTCGCGTCGGCGTCGAGGCGCTCGCCGAAGACGATGATCGCCGTGCTCACGCGGCGCGACCCCTGGCTGGCGGCATCCCGAGCAGCCTAGCACTCGCACCGCGACGGGGACCCGCGATACGTGGGGCCCACGGACACGCGGCGGCAGGAGCCGTCCTCCGTCGCGCCTGCGCGGCGCGGCTCGCCGAAACGGCGGCCGGTGTGCGAGGCGCTGGAGAGATCGCGGAGACGCGCGGACGCGCGTCTCCGACGGGCTCGAATTGGCCGTCTAGCAGGAGAAGACCTACTGCTGGAAGCAGTAGAGGTTGCTCAACCACGCTCCGGTGCACGCGCCGCCGGAGCACCACTGCGTCCACGTCTGGTCGGTGTTGACCCACCGACCCCAGGCCGAGCTGCCGGTGCCGGTCCAGTTGCCGCAGTGGAGGCTGTTGCTCAGTATCGTGCCGTTGGGGCGGGTGTTCGACCAGGCGGTCTGGCTGATGCCGCAGATGCCCGTGAAGGCTGCGGGAGGCGCCGCGCCGGTCTCTGTCAGGTCGATCTGCGTAGCCAGGTTGCTGTCGGTGAGGTCGGCCCAGTTGTTGGCGATGACCGTGCCGTCGACGAGCACGTAGGGGGTCGTCGACTGGGTGAAGCGCGTCGACGGCGAGCCCGTGTTGTCGGAGAGCCAGGCCATGTAGGTGCCGGGGAGGCCGGCGTTGTCGGCGAGCTGCTGGCACCAGGCGTCGGCGCCGGCGAGGCCGCCGAAGTTGCCGTCGTGGGTGGTGCCGGTGACGAAGACGATCTTGTTCTCCGACTTGCAGTCCGCCGAGCAGCCGTCGCCGTCGACGTCGTTGCCGTCGTCGCACTCCTCGACGCCCTCGTGGACGACCCCGTCGCCGCAGACCGCGTTGGCGCACTCGTTGGTGCACTCGTCGGTGTCGACGTCGTTGCCGTCGTCGCACTCCTCGACGCCCTCTTGGACGATCATGTCGCCGCAGACGGCGCTCTCGCAGGCGTTGGTGCACTCGTCGGCGTCGACGTCGTTGCCGTCGTCGCACTCCTCGACGTTCTCCTGGACGATCATGTCGCCGCAGGCGGCGTTTAGGCACATGTTGGTGCACTCGTCGGTGTCGACGTCGTTGCCGTCGTCGCACTCCTCGCCGCCCTGGACCTCGCCGTCGCCGCACGTCGAGAGCACGCAGGTGTTCGAGCAGCCGTCGTCGTCGACGTCGTTGCCGTCGTCGCAGGCCTCGACGCCCTCCTGGACGATGCCGTCGCCGCAGAACGCGTTGGCGCAGGTGCTCGTGCACGCGTCGGTGTCGACGTCGTTGCCGTCGTCGCAGGCCTCGACGCCCGCTTGCGTGATGCCGTCGCCGCAGACGGCGGTCGTGCAGGCGTTGGTGCACTCGTCGGTGTCGACGGCGTTGCCGTCGTCGCACTCCTCGCCGTCGTCGAGCACGCCGTCGCCGCAGACCGGCGCGCCGGTGGTCCCCGTGGTCTCGCCGGTGGAGGTCGAGGTCGAGGTCGAGTCGGTGTCCGAGTCCGAGCCGCTGCCGGTGGTGTCGGTGTCCCCGGTCGTGCTCGAGTCGGTCGTGCTCGAGTCGGTCGTCGTCGTCGTCGTCGCGGTCGTCGTCGCGGTCGTCGTCGTCAGCGTCGTCGTGCCGGTGTCGTCGCCGGAGCATGCGCCGATGAGGAGCGCCGCCGTGCTGACGCCGACGAGCCCGCGAGTCCCAATCCATCCCATGTGTCCACTGAGCATCTCGGTAGCTTCGCAGATCTCGGGGCGCGAATGGGGACGCGGGCGGCCGGCCGCCGAGCCGACAAAATCCTGTCCGATTGGTCATGTTTCCTGCAGCCGGGCGCGGCCGCGGTGCCGACGGGCGCTGGCAGGAGGGCCGGCCGCGGAGCTTGACGCCGGGGGGCGCAGCGGCGAGCATCCCCCGATGCAAGACAGCAACGCGATTGACGCGAAGATCGCCGCGATCGAGGCGGAGACCGGCGCGAAGGTGCAGAAGACGCCGACGGGCCTCGGCTGGATCGTTCTCCGCGAGGGCTCGGGGCCGAGCCCGCGGGCGAGCGACACCGTCCAGGTCCACTACACCGGGTGGCTCGTCGACGGCCGAAAGTTCGACTCGTCGCACGATCGCGGGGCGCCGGCGACCTTCCCCCTCGGCCGCGTGATCGCCGGGTGGACTGAGGGCGTCGGCATGATGAAGGTCGGCGAGAAGCGCAAGCTGATCATCCCGCCGGACCTCGGCTACGGCCGCCGCGGGATGCCGCCGGTGATCCCGGGCAACGCCCACCTGATCTTCGACGTCGAGCTCCTGGCGATCGTCTGATCGCCGCCGGCCGGCGCCGCGCGAGCGCGCCCGATGCTCGCTGCGGCGCGGGCCCGCCTGTGCTATGCGTCCGGGCCATGATCGTCCTCGTCACCGGATGTCGCTCGGGCTTCGGCCTGCTGATCGCCGTCGCGGCCGCTCGCGCCGGGCACACCGTCTACGCCGGGCTCCGCGACCTCGAGACCCGCGGCGACCTCGAGGCCGCCGCGGCCGGCCTGCCGGTGATCCCGGTCCAGCTCGACGTCTGTGACCCCGAGCAGCGCCGCGCGGTCGTCGAGCGGATCGTCGCCGAGCACGGGCGCATCGACGCCCTCGTCAACAACGCTGGGATCGCCCTCGGCGGCTTCATCGAGCAGCTCGGCGAGGACGAGCTCCGCCGCGTCTTCGAGGTCAACGTCTTCGCCGCCTGGGCGCTGATGCGCGACGTCCTGCCCCACCTCCGGGCCCAGCGCAGCGGCGTCATCGTCAACATCTCGTCGATGGCGGGGCGCGGGGCGATGCCGGGGCTCGGGGGCTACGCCGCGTCGAAGCACGCGCTCGAGGGGATGAGCGAGGCGCTGCGCCACGAGATGCGGCCCTTCGGCGTCCGCGTCGTGCTCGTCGAGCCCGGCCCCTACAAGACCGACATCTTCAGCCGCAACCGGCGGATCGCCGCCGCGGTCAGCGACTCGGGGCCCTACGCCGCCATGCAGGAGAAGGTCGAGGCGGTCTTCGCCAACGCCGAGTTCGGCGACGCCCAGGAGGTCGCCGACCTCGTGACCAGGCTCCTCGTCGATCCGAACCCGCGCCTGCGCTACCCCCTCGGGCCGCGGGTCCGCGCTCGCGTGTGGATGGAGCGGCTGCTCCCCTTCGAGGCTCGCGCCAAGGTGATCAAGAAGATCGTCGGCTTCTAGCGGCCCGTCGAGCCGGCGACTCGACGCGGCGACGCGTCGACGGTGAAGCCGACGCGAAGCGGCGGGGCGCGCAGAGCTCTTCCTCGCCTACCCCGCGTCCTCGGGCCCGGGGTCGTCGAAGACCGCGACGAGCTGCTCGGCCCAGGCGAGGAGGCGGGCGTCGGGGCCGTAGAGGCGGGCCTCGGTGGTCGCGTAGCCGTCGCCGGCGGCGACCGTCGTCGACCGCAGCCAGCAGTAGTCGTCGCTCGCCGGCGCGTCGCCGACGAGGTGGACGGTCCAGCGCACGGTGCTCGCGTGGGTCGGGCGGTCGAGGAGCGGCAGCACCGGCGCCGGCCAGGCGTCGACGAGGGCGAGGAGCGCCTCGACCCCCGCGGCGCGCGTGCGGTGGCGGCAGTAGCCGGCGATCCCCTCGGTGTGGTGGCCGGAGAACGGGAAGCCGCCGTCGGCCCAGCGCAGGTCGAGGTGCTGGGTGAAGGTCGGGGTCACGCCCGGGATGAAGGGGAGCTCGCGGGCCTCGGCGACGGGGATCGGCGGCCGCGCCTCGCCGGCGTCGACGCGCACGCCGGAGCGCCGCGGGTTGGCGAAGACGCCGGAGACGATCGCCCGCACGGCGCCCTCCTGGACGATCCGCGCGCTCGCCTGCGTGAGGTTGCGGCCGCGGCGGAGGATCTCGACGGTCGCGCTCGCCGGGCCGGCGACGACCGGCGCGACGAAGGCGACGTCGACGGTCCGCGGCGGCCGCTCGTCGGCGATCGCCTCGCGCATCGCCCTTAGGCCGATCGCCCCGCTGAGGCCGCCGAAGGCGGTCCGACCTTGGAGCCAGCTCTCGGGGATCGCGCCGTCCCAGCGGAGGTCCTCGCCGCGGCGGCGCCAGGAGATGGCTTCATCGAAGGTCGTCATGCGGTCGTCGGCTCCTCGCGTGCGTGGCCCGACCTACTCGCGGTGACGCGCGGCTGTCAACGCGCGCGCAGCGACGAGGGGCGCCTTGAACGGCGTCGCTGCGCGTCGCGCGGGGATGTGAGAGGGCCAGCGGCGCGCCGCCGCCCCGGACGACGCGCGACCGCGCGCGGTCGCCAGGGCGCGCCCCGATCCCCCGGCAGACTTCGCACCCCGGGCTGTGCCACCATCGACCGGCGCTCCGCGGCTCCGCGTCGGCCGCGGGGCCTCGGGGCGGAGTCGCCCGCGGTCGGCCGATGACCAGCGTCTTCAAGCATCTCCTCGTCTACCTCGGCCCCTACCGGGTGCAGGTGATCATGCTGATCGGCGGCCTGATCGTCGACCTCGCGTTCACGGCGCTGCTGCCGATGAGCATGCAGGCGCTGATCGATCGGGCGATCGAGCCGCGCGACGTCGAGATGCTCTGGCTCCTGCTGATCATCCTCGGCGTCGCCACCGTGATCGCCGGGATCGTCGCCGTCGGCCGCGACTTCCTCTACGCCCGCCTCGGCACGGCAGTGCTCAACGACCTGCGCTTCGCGATGTTCGAGCACCTCCAGCGCCTGAGCGCCGACTTCTACGCGCGCACCCGCGTCGGCGACATCATGTCGCGCTTCAGCTCCGACCTCGCCGCCGTCCAGAACGCGGTGGTGATGGCGGTGCCGGACACGATCCTCGGGCTCCTCGGGATCGTCTTCTACGCGTCGCTGCTCTTCTACCTGAACTGGCAGCTCGCGCTGATGACCCTCCTCGGCCTGCCGCTCCTCCTGATCGGCCCGCGGATCCTCGGGCCGCGGGCCGAGGCCTACTCGTACACGGTCCGCGACGAGGAGGCGAAGGTCGCGTCGATGGTCCAGGAGAACGTCAACGCCCAGCCGGTCGTCCGCGCCTTCAGCCTGGCGAAGGCGCAGATCGCCGGCTTCCGCCGCCAGCTCGACGTCGTCTACCGCACCGGCTTTCGCTTCAACATCTTCGCCTACCTCGTCGAGCGCAGCCCCAACGTCTCGTTCCTCCTGATCCAGCTCATGGTCACGGCGGTCGGCGCCTACAAGGCGTTCCACGGGACGATGACCATCGGCACCCTGGTCTCCTTCAACGCCCTGACCTTCTCGCTGTCGTCGGCGGTGACCTCCTTGACGCGGGTGATGCCGGCGGTGCTCCAGGCCTCCGGCGGCATCGAGCGGATCGCCGAGCTCCTGCGCGAGCCGCCGCTCGTCGCCGACGACGCCAAGCCCGTGCCGGCGCCGCCGCTCCACGAGGCGATCCGCCTCGAGGACGTCAGCTTCTCCTACACCGGCGAGCGCAAGAACCTCGACGGCATCTCGCTGACGATCCGCCGCGGCGACAACGTCGCCCTCGTCGGCGGCTCGGGCTCGGGCAAGAGCACCGTGCTCTCGCTGATCGCCCGCTTCTACGACGCCGGCGACGGCCGCGTGACCTTCGACGGCGTCGACGTCCGCAAGTTCTCCCAGAAGAGCCTGCGCGACCAGATGGGCGTCGTCTTCCAGGAGAGCTTCCTCTTCAACACGACGATCCGCGACAACATCCGCATGGGCGCGCCCGAGGCCGATGACGCGGCGATCGAGGCGGCCGCCCGCGCGGCCGAGATCCACGAGCTGATCATGCGCCTCCCCGACGGCTACGACACGATCGTCGGCGAGCGCGGCGGCAACCTCTCGGGCGGCCAGCGCCAGCGCGTGGCGATCGCCCGCGCCCTCGTCCGCGACCCGTCGATCCTGATCCTCGACGAGGCGACCTCGGCCCTCGATCCGGCGACGGAGGCGGCGATCAACCAGACGATCGAGCGCATCGGCGAGGAGCGCACGGTGGTCTCCGTGACCCACCGCCTGGCCTCGGCGACAGGCTGCGATCAGATCTTCGTCTTCGACCACGGCAAGCTCGTCGAGTTCGGCGACCACACGTCGCTCGTCAGCAAGGACCGCGGCTACTACCGGCGCCTGTGGGAGAAGCAGGAGGGCCTCCAGGTCAGCGAGGACGGCGTCCGCGCCGACGTCACGGTCAAGCACCTCAAGCGGATCCCGATCCTCGCCAAGATCGGCGACCAGGCGCTCGCCGAGCTCTGCGGCCTCTTCGTCTCCGAGCGCCTCGAGGAGAGCCGCGTCGTCTTCCGCGAGGGCGACACCGCGGTCGACAAGTTCTACATCGTCGCCCGCGGCAAGGTGGCGGTGACCAAGTCCGACCCGGTCCTCGGCGAGCGCCAGCTGACGGTGCTCCAGGACGGCGACCACTTCGGCGAGATCGCGCTGATCAAGGACATGCCGCGGACGGCGACGATCCGCACCCTGACCCCGTGCATCTTCCTCACGCTCCAGCGCGCGCAGTTCCTCGACCTCGTCGAGAAGCACCGCCACCTGCGCAAGCAGATCGACACGGTCGCCAACGACCGGATCAAGCGCAGCACCGTCGTCCCGCCGCTCAAGCAGAACTAGCGGGCGCCCTCCTCGGGGGACGGACGCGGCGACGGGCCGCGCTGGCGGGCGCACAAGGTGCGCGCGCGCTCGCGCGTCGCGGCGGGTAGCGTCGGGCTGCCATGGCGTCGTCGCCGAAGAAGCCGAAGCCGCCGACCTTGGCCCAGCTCTACGACCTCCTCGGCGGGCACCACCCGGCGACCCGCTTCGGGGACGTAGGCTGGCAGCCGCAGGCCGACGTGGTCGTCACCGCCGAGCGGGCGTGGATCCACCTCGAGGTCGCCGGCGTCCGCGGCGACGCCCTGGAGCTCCGGGTCCGCGGCTGCACCCTCGAGGTCCGCGGCCGCCGGATCGCGCCGCGCCTCGAGACCGGGGCCAACTACGTGCGCTCGGAGATCGTCTTCGGCGCCTTCGTCCGCCGCCTCGAGCTGCCGTGGACGATCGACGCCGCGCGCCTCGACTACAGCTACCGCGACGGGATCCTCGAGTGCGCCCTAGTCCGCGCCGGCGCGGCCGCGGATGAGGGCGACGCGGAGACGACGAGCGAGAGGGAGAGCGACGATGAGTGAGCCCGAGCGCGGCGGCGCCGATGTCCCCGAGGCCGAGCCGGAGGCGCTCCGCGAGCTCCTCGGCGAGACCCCCCGCGAGCTGCCGATCCTCCCCCTGCGCGGGTCGGTGCTCTTCCCCCGCGCCGTGATCCCGCTGACGATCGGCCGCCCGTCGAGCGTCGCCCTGATCACCGAGGCGATGGCCGACAACCGCCTGGTCTGCGTCGTCGCCCAGCGCGACGACGCGATCGAGGCGCCGAAGGCCGGCGACCTCCACGACGTCGGCACCCTCGCGCTGATCATCAAGATGGTCCGCCCCGACGAGGAGAGCGTCCACGCCCTCGTCCAGGGGATCACGCGCTGCCACGTCGATGACATCGCCCAGACCGAGCCCTTCCTCCGCGGCATGGTGACGCCGATCGCCGAGACCGAGGTCGCCGAGGGCGACGTCGAGGCGGCGGCGCTGCTCCACGAGGCCGTCGGCCACCTCGAGCGCCTGATGGCGATGATGCCGGAGCTGCCGCGCGACATCCTCACGGTCGCCCAGGGGCTCTCCTCGCCGGCCCACCTCGCCGACTTCCTGGCGTCGCTGATCGACCTGCCGGTCGCCGAGCGCCAGGCGCTCCTCGCCGAGTTCGACCCGAAGGCCCGGCTGCGCGCGCTCCTGCCGGCGCTCGAGCGCCAGCTCCAGGTCCTCGTCGTCGGCAAGGAGATCCGCGAGGAGGTCAAGAAGGGCTTCGACGAGCGCCAGCGCGAGGCGATCCTCCGCGAGCAGCTCAAGGCGATCCAGCGCCAGCTCGGCGACGACGACGGCAGCGCCCGCGAGGTCGCCGAGCTCGCGGAGAAGATCGCCGCGGCCCGGCTCCCCGAGGAGGCGGCGAAGGAGGCCGAGCGCGAGCTCTCGCGCCTCGCCCGGATCCCCCAGCAGTCGAGCGAGCACTCGGTCGTCCGCACCTACCTCGAGTGGCTCGCCGACCTGCCGTGGGCGGTCGCCACCGAGGACCAGGGCGACCTGAAGGAGGCGCGGGCGATCCTCGACGCCGACCACACGGGCCTCGAGGCGATCAAGGAGCGGATCCTCGAGTTCCTGGCGATCCGCGCGCGGCGCAGCGACGCGCGCACGCCGATCCTCTGCTTCTCGGGCCCGCCCGGCACCGGCAAGACCTCGCTCGGGCGGTCGATCGCCCGCGCCCTCGGCCGCAACTTCGTCCGTCAGTCGATGGGCGGCGTCCACGACGAGGCCGAGCTCCGCGGGCACCGGCGGACCTACGTCGGGGCGATGCCCGGCAAGCTGATCCAGGCGCTGCGCCGGGCCGGCTCGAACAACCCGGTGATCCTCCTCGACGAGGTCGACAAGATCAGCCGCGACTTCCGCGGCGACCCGACGGCGGCGCTCCTCGAGGTCCTCGACCCCGAGCAGAACGCGACCTTCGTCGACCACTACCTCGGCGTCCCCTTCGACCTGAGCAAGGTGCTCTTCATCTGCACGGTCAACGTCCTCGCCGAGGTCCCGGGGCCGCTGCGCGATCGCATGGAGGTGATCGAGCTCAGCGGCTACACCGAGCGCGAGAAGCTGGCGATCGCCCGCCGCCATCTCATCCCCAAGGTCCTCGAGGAGGCGGGCGTCGCCGACCTCGGGATCACGATCACCGACGACGCGATCGCCAAGCTCGTCCGCGGCTACACCCGCGACGCCGGCCTGCGCAGCCTCGAGCGCCGCCTCGCCGCGGTGCTGCGCAAGACCGTGAAGGCGCTCGCCGAGGGCGAGGCGGCGCCGACGACGATCGACGCCGCGCGGGTCCGCGAGCTCCTCGGCCCCGAGCGCTTCTTGGATCAAGACATCCCGACGATCGACGAGCCCGGCGGCGCCCTCGGCCTCGCCTGGACGCCGGCCGGCGGCGAGGTCCTGGTGATCGAGGCGGCGGCGATGCCCGGCGGCCGCGGCTTCACGCTCAC
>JAGQIT010000405.1:11977-19290 GCA_020431135.1 Myxococcales bacterium
TCCCGGCCGGCGCGATCCCGAAGGACGGGCCCTCCGCCGGCACGGCGATCGCCACGGCCCTGGCCTCCCTCTTCACCGGCCGCCTGCCGACCCCGGGCGTGGCGATGACCGGCGAGATCACCCTCAAGGGCCGCGTGCTCCCGGTCGGCGGGATCAAGGAGAAGGTGCTCGGGGCCCACCGCGCCGGCCTGCGCGCGGTGCTGCTGCCCGCAGGCAACGCCCGCGACATCGAGACGATCCCCGAGGAGGTGCGCGAGGCGATCGCGATCCACCTTTGCTCGACGATGGACGACGTCCTCGAACGATCGCTAATGCCGGCGGGTTCGGGCGCCGACTAGGGGCTGGCGATGAAGGTGCCCCTGCTCAGCTCCGTGACCCTGCTCGCGGCCGCGCAGCAGCTGGCGGTCGCCCTCGGTCGACCGATGAGCGTCGCCGGCCCGGCGCTGACGAAGATGTTCGTCGACCCGCCGATGCCGCGGTCGCTCCGCGAGCACGTCTTCACCGGGCGCGAGGTCCTCATCGCCACCTTCCTCAAGAGCGGGACCAATTGGGCGATGCAGATCGCGCTGCAGATCGCGTACCGCGGGGCGGCGGAGTTCGACCATATCCACGAGCTCGTGCCCTGGCCCGACGCGCCGCCGATCAAGGAGCTCGTCTCGCTGCGGCGCGCGTCCGCCGAGGTGCGGTCGCCGACGGGCAAGGTCGTGATCAAGACCCACCTGCCGGCGAGCATGGTCCCCTACGATCCGCGCGCCGCCTACATCACGGTGATCCGCGACCCCAAGGAGGTCGCGATCTCGGCCGACCACTTCCTCCTCGGCACGCTCGGCGTCGTCGATGCGATCAGCTTCGACGAGTGGTACGAGCGCATGGTGGACGACGGGCCGGTGCTCACCGCCTGGGCCCGGCACACGGCGGGGTTCTGGGCCTGGCGCGGCCGCGACAACGTGCTCAGCCTGACCTACCCGCAGATGAAGGCCGACCTCGACGGCAGCGTCCGCCGGTTCGCGGCGATCATGGGGGTCGAGCTCAGCGCTGCGGAGCACGCCGAGGTCGTCCGCCGCGCGAGCTTCGAGCACATGAGGGCCCACAACCACCAGTTCTCGCCGCCGACGATGCCGCTGCAGCGTAGGCGGGCGCTGCCGCCGATGATCCGCCGCGGCGTCGCGGGCGGCAGCGACGAGCTGCTCGACGCGCGGCGCCAGCGGGCGATCGACGCGTGCTGTCAGGCGAAGCTGCGCGCGCTCGGCTGTGACTTCCCCTACGCCGAGCACTTCGCGAGGCGCTAGCGCTCGCCTCGACGGGGGCCGCACGGCGTTCGGTGCTACCTTCGTAGGCGCTCCGTCGACGCCGGAGGACCGCCCCTCGCCATGCCCAAGCTGACTGGTTTCCCCGCTGTCGCGCTGCCCGGTCCCCCGCCCACTCCGCTCCTCGGCGCGCTGCCGCACCTGCTGCGGTTCGTCGACGATCCGATCGGCGCGCTGCGGCGGCTGCGTCCCTACGGCGACGTCGTCGGCGTCGTGCGCGACTCCCCGGCGCTGGTCTGCGTCTTCGGCCCCGAGCGCAACCGCGAGGTGCTGAGCAACATCCGGCTCTTCCGCAACGACGAGGAGTTCCTCCCGTGGCCTCCGGAGAGCCTGCTGGCGCGGATGCAGCGCGGGATGGTCGCGATCAACGGCGACCTCCACAAGCGCCACCGGCGGCTGATGCAGCCGGCGTTCTCGCGCTCGGCGCTGCGGAGCTACGCCGACGACATCGTCCGCGTGACCGAGGGGCTCGTGACAAAGTGGCCCCGGGGACAGATCGCGGATCTCGACCGCCTGACCCGCGACCTCGCCCTCTGCGTCGCCGTGCAGTGCTTCTTCGGGCTCGACGTGCTCGCCGGCGTCGTCGAGCTCGGCGAGCTGGCGGCGGCCTACGTCGAGCGCGTGGTGTCGCCGCTGACGATGGCGCTGCCCTTCGACCTCCCCGGCCTGCCCTACCGCAAGACGGCGCGCCTCGGCACGCGGATGCTCGAGAGCCTCGGCGCGCTGATCGCCCGCAAGCGGACGGACGCGGCGCCCGGCAACGACGTGCTGTCGCTGCTGCTGCGGGCGCACGACGACGACGGCACGGGCTTCTCCGAGGACGAGCTCATCTCCGAGGCCGCGACGCTCTTCGTCGCCGGCCACGAGACCATGGCCAAGACGCTGATGTGGGCGCTCTTCGCCCTCGAGCGCCACCCCGCCGTGCTCATCGACGTTCTCGACGAGGTCGACGGGGTGCTCGGCGGACGGACGATCACCCCCGAGGACATCCCGGAGATGCCGCTCATGGACCGCGTGATCAAGGAGGTCATGCGCGTCTTCCCGGCGGTGCCGATCACCTTCCCGCGCGTCCCGGCGGAGGAGGCGGCGCTCGGCGGCGTGACCCTCCCCAAGGGCGCCAACGTCATCGTCAGCCCCTTCGCGACCCACCACGACCCGGAGCTCTACCCGGAGCCGGAGCGCTTCCGGCCGGAGCGCTGGGAGACCATCAGGCCCTCGACCTACGAGTACCTGCCCTTTGGCGCAGGTCCGCGGACGTGCGTCGGGACGGCCTTCGCTCAGCAGGCGCTGCGCTTGATGCTGCCGACGATCCTCCAGCACGCGCGCGTGAGCCTCGTGCCCTATCAGGACGTCTCGCGGCGCACCCGGGCGAACATCCTCCGCGCCCGCGACGGCGTGAAGGTGCGGGTCCAGGGCGCGCATCGCCGGCGCGTCGAGCCCGCGCCGATCCGCGGCGACATCGGCGAGATCGTGGCGCTCGCGTAGCTCAGGGCGCGCGTTCGCCGAGGAGGCTGCCCCGCAGCTCTGCGCGCGCCCTCGCCGGAGCTCGGCTCCGACGAAGCGCACAGTACGCTCGGCTCCGCGGCGCGTCGGCGCGGCCGAGAGCGCCGACGATCGCAGCGCGAGACCACGCGCCGATCTTCGGGGGCTTCCTCCTCGGAAGGGGCGCCTTTCCGGCGCGAGCCGGGAGCGTCCGGGAGTCTGTCGGCGGCGGTCGCCTGACTCAAAGGTCAGTCTTCGAAGCGGACCTGGCCGGAGCCGCTCGACTTGACGTCGCGCTCCGCAGGCGCGCCGTGGACCGCGACGCCGCCGGAGCCCGAGGTGCGGGCGCGGACGGAGGTCGACGCGTGGAGGCTGATCGAGCCGGAGCCGCTGACGCTCGCCTCGGCCGACATGCTGAGGAGCTCGGCCGCGTCGATCGAGCCGGAGCCGGTCACCGAGAGGCTGACGCTCTCGGCCTCGCCGGCGACCTTGATCGAGCCGGAGCCGCTGCCGCTGACGCTGACGCTGGGGGCCTTGATCCCGTCGACGGCGACCTTGCCCGAGCCGCTCGCCTGCACGGAGGCGAGCCCCGGCGCGGGCCCCCGCATGGTCAGCGAGCCGCTCCCGGAGTTTCGCAGCCCCTCGAGCGTGGGGGCCGCGACGTCGACGGCGCAGCGCCCCTGCGGCCGGAGCTGCGCGCCCCTGCGGGTCTTGATGTGGAGGGTCCCGTCGTCGACGGAGGTCTCGATGTGCTCGAGGAGGTTGCGGTCGCAGGTGACGACGACCCGCTCCGCGTCGCCGACGGCGACCTGCACCTCGAGCGCGGTCGCGTTGGCGACCTGCCTGAAGGCGCTGACGCTCCGGGGGTCGTCTGCGCCGTCGCCGTCGCCGCGGACGACGTCACCGCAGCCGACGAGCTGCGTCGCGGCCGCGGAGGCGAGGAGGAGAGGGAGGGCGAGCGCGCCTACGCCGCGGAGGCTCGTCAGTCGGGGCTGCTGCGGTTGGGTCATGTCTCGGAGTTCCTGTCGGCCAGCGCAGGTCGCTGGCGCCGAGACTGTAGCACTCTGCCCGTTCTGCGCCGTAGACCGACGAATTCGCCGCGCGCGGGGTCGTCGTCGCGGTTTGCTGTGGCCGCCGAAGATGAAAGAGAACGTACGTGCGAGTCACAGGCGACGGTCCGCGCGTGCGAACCCTTGGTTTTCGATCGACGCGCCGCTATCTTCCGCCGCCCATGAGCACCGGAACCTTCGCACACGTCCGCCGCCTCCTCGTCACCGTCGCCTGCGTCACCGCGCTCGCCGCCTGCGCTGGCGACGACAGCGGCGACACCGAGAGCACGGGCACGACCGCGGCGACCGCGAGCACCACGTCGAGCGCGTCGGCCTCGGACGGCACGCAGAGCACCGGCGCGGGCTCGACCAGCGGCGGCTCGACCTCGGACGCGACCTCGGATTCGGCGACCTCGGACAGCACGGGCTCGAGCTCGACCGGGGACGCGACGACCGGCACCAGCGGCACGACCGCGGACGACTCGACGACCGCCGGCGACACGACCGGCGTCGAGCCGAGCGGCCTCGAGGCCTTCTGCGACCACTACGTCGACTGCGGCGGCACCTACTACGAGGACCAGCAGGCCTGCATCGACGCCAGCCTTAACTACTGGGGCTCGTGCCCGTCGCGCCGCGCGGCCCTCGACGCCTTCGGCGAGTGCATGCTCGGGATCCCCTGCGACGAGTGGTCGCCCGACACCTACAACCCCGCGAGCACCGACTGCGCCGAGGAGTGGAAGGCCCTCGGTCAGTCCGAGCCCTGCTGAGCGAAGGCCCGTCGTCACGACGGGCGCTAGCTGAGGACACGCGCCGGTGATCGAGCCGGCGCGCCCCTCTCGCCCCGCGGACCGCGAGGGCGGTCCATCGTGGTGCGACGCCTCCGCAGGCGCCCGCTAGTCCGGGTGCCGGGCGCCGCAGCGGGCGACCTGCTGGCGGACGCGGAGCCAGGCGAAGGCGCCCGCGGCGAGGTTGCCGAAGGCGATCGCCACGTAGAAGCCGGGCGCGCCGAAGAGCGAGGCGCCGAGCCAGGCGATCAGGCCGACGCTGATGAGGAGGCGGAAGACGGCGAGGAGGGTCGCCTCGAGCGGGCGGCCGAGGCCGTTGGCCGCGCTCGCGCTGACCGGCACGAGCGCGGCGAAGCCGTAGGAGATCGGCGCGATCCGCAGGAGGTTGGTGATGTGCCGCGTGACCTCGGGGTCGTCGGTGAAGGCCGCGGCGATCCACGGCGCCGTCAGGGCGAGGAGCGCCGCGGCGCCGAGGCCCCAGACGATCGCGAAGCGCAGCGAGTAGCGGTAGCCGGCGCGGATCCGCCGGTGGAGGCCGGCGCCGAGGTTCTGGCCCATGAAGGGGGTGATCACGCCGCTCAGGCCCATGACGCCGATCATCGCCAGGGCCTCGACGCGGCCGACGACGCCGAAGGCCGCGACGACGTCGCCGTCGATCGTCGCCGCCAGGTAGGTGAGCCAGCCGGTGGCGATCGGGGCGAGGGTCGCGGTCAGGGCCGCGGGCCCGCCGATGCCGATGATCGCCCGCCAGGCCGCGGGCAGCTCGCGCAGCGGCGGGCGCACGAGCATGCGCTCGCGGCTGCTGAGGATCCACAGCGCGGCGGCGAAGGTGATGACGTAGGAGAGCGCGGTCGCCAGGGCGGCGCCGGCGATCCCGAGCGCGGGGATCGGCCCGAGGCCGAAGATCAGCAGCGGGTCGAGGACGATGTTGGCGACCGCGGCGGTGATCATCACCCGCGACGGCGTCCGCGTGTCGCCGGTCGCCCGGATCGCCGCGTTGCCGACCATCGGCACGACGACGAAGCCGACGCCGAAGTACCAGATCTCCATGTACTCGTGGATCAGCGCGAGGTGCTCCGGGTCGGCGCCGAGGGCCATAAAGAGCGGGTCGATGGTCAGCAGGCCGATGCCGGCGACGACGACGACGAGGGCGGTGGCGAGGAGGAGCGAGGCGGTGGTCAGGACGCGCGCGCGCTCGCGGTCGCCGGCGCCGATCGCCCGTGAGATCACCGCGCTCGAGCCGATCCCCATGCCGCGGCCGAGGCTCATCACCGCGAAGACCACCGGGAAGGTGAAGGCGACCGCGGCGAGCGCCTCGGCGCTGATCTGACCGACGAAGAAGGTGTCGACGACGTTGAAGCCGAGGATCGCCAGGGCGCCGTACATCAGCGGGATGGCGAGGCGGCGCAGGGTCCCCGGGACCGGGTCGGCGGTCAGGGGGGTGAGGACCACGCCGGTCGGCACGCGCCCGGACATCGACGCGTCCGCGACCGCGGGGACGTCGGCGAGGAGCGGCGCGTCCGCGGAGGACGTCGCGGCGGGGGGCGGGGGCGCAGCCACGGTGACGAGCTACTGTGGACTAGGTCGAGGGGGAGGCAAAGCCGGCCCCTGCGGCGACGACGGTCGGTTTTGCCCGCCCCCCTGTGGTTGCCAAGCCTCACAGCCGCCGCCTATACTCGGCGACGCCGAAAATTCGCGGTTTTGCGCGGGTCTCCTCGCTTTCTCGGGGGTCGCGGCCGCAGGCGAGCGAGGGAACCATGATCGGGCGATTCACTGTCGTCGTTGCGCTGTCGGCCGGGATGCTGACGGCTCCCCCATCGGTGCACGCGGTGCACGCGGCCTACGCGGCCCCAGCGGAGGGGGACGCGGGCGCGGAGGACCCGAAGATCGAGCGGGCCAAGGAGCTCCTCGAGAACGGCGCCAACCTCTACAACGAGGGCTCCTACGAGGCGGCGATCCTCGCCTTCCAGGAGGGCTACGACCTCACCGAGGAGCCGGCGTTCCTCTACAACATCGGCAACTGCTACGAGCGCCTCGGCAAGTTCAGCGAGGCCCGCAAGTACCTCGACCAGTACCGGGCCTTCGCCCCCGAGGGCGAGCGCGAGATCCTCGCCCGTCGGATCACCGCCCTCGACGAGCGGATCCGCAAGCAGCGCGAGGCCGAGGCCAAGGGCGAGCAGCTCGACGAGGAGCCGCCGCCGCCCGTCGAGCCCAAGCCGATGGACGAGGGCGACAAGCCGCCGCCCGAGCCCGAGAAGAAGGACCGCATCTACGGCCCGGCGGCGATGGCCCTCACCGGCGTCGCCGCGGTCGGCCTCGGCATCGGCATCGGCTTCGGGGTCAAGGCGAACAACGAGCGCCAGACCGCCCTCGACAACTGCGTCGATCAGGGCGGCAGCTACCTGTGCTCGGACGCGGCTCAGGCCGCGCTCGACCAGCGCAAGACCTCGGCGCTCGTCGCCGACATCGGCTTCGTCATCGCCGGCGCGGCGGCGATCGGCGTGGTCTCGGCGATCGCGATCAAGGCGAGCCAGCGCAAGAAGGGCTCCGACGCGCTCGCCCGCCGACGCTCGCGCCTGAGCCCCTACGCCTCCGGCCAGGGCGCCGGCTTCGTTCTCACCGGCCGCTTCTAGCGGCAGCGGCGTCCGTCAGGGCGCGCCCGAGGGGCCCGCGCGATCGATCGCGCGGGC
>JAGQIT010000406.1 GCA_020431135.1 Myxococcales bacterium
CCGAGCGCGCGCGCCAGTCGGCGGGGAGCGGCGCGAAGCCGCCTCCGTCGAGGGCGACGAGGCCGTTGCCGCGCTCCCAGGCGGCGATCACCTGCTCGGCGTCGACCTCCCGCCGGCCCGCGTCGCCGCCCCCTCCGGCGGGGCCCTCGGCCTCGAAGGTGATCGCGACCTTGCGGCCGTCGCCGACGATCCGCGGGGTGAGGGCGCCGGCGCGGTAGAACTCGCGGTGGGCGTCGCCGCGGAGCTCGCCGAAGGCCGCGAGGCGCTCGCTGATCGTCATCGCCTCCTCGGCGGCGTAGATCACCGGGCGCCCGGGCATCATGTCGAGGCGCCGGCGCAGGCGGCCGCGGAGGAGCTCCTCAGCGTCGCGGTCGCGCTCGGGGATGATCTTCGCCAGCGGCACCAGGCGCTGGCCGTCGAGGCGGGCGATCGCCGGGTCGCCGTAGACGATCGTCGGCAGCACCGCGAGCTGGTCGTCCTTGCGCTGGGTCTCGAAGGTGATCCGCGGGCGGTAGTCGCCCCCCGGCCGCGGCAGCCGCTTGCTCACGCGGTGCACCGTCGTGTGCTTCTCGAGGTAGGGGAGGACGTCGCTGAGGAGCCCCGCCGCCTGGTCGCGGGGGTAGCGGATGCCGGCGCGGAGGCGGCGGATCTGGTCCTTCTCGAGGCCGAGGCTGCCGGTCGGCCGCAGGGTCTCGCCGCAGAGCACCGCGCCGTTGGCGAAGCGCTCCGTGACCGCGGGGTCGAGGACGAGCTTGACGACGAAGCCGTCGGTCTTGCGGTCGTCGGCGACCTTGATGTGCGGGCGGACGGGCTCGGCGCCGACCATCACCGGCGCGCCGTCGAGGCAGACGTCGGCCGAGCGCTCGCCGTTCGGCGTCGCCAGCTGCTTGAGTATGGCGCGCGTCGTCTTGACCGGGAGGACGCCGCGCTGGCGGACGCCGAGAACCACCTCGATGGTCATGTCGGCGGCGCTCGTGAAGAGGGTCGCGCCGGCGATCCGCTTGCGGCTGCTGACGGTCAGGCGCTCCTCAAGCGGGGTCTCCTCGAGCTCGTCGCCGTCGCCGCGGACGAGGACGCGATCGAAGTGGAGGCCCTCGGGCGTCCGGCGGAAGCGGTAGCCGACCCGCGCCGTCCTGGCGCTCGCCTGCGGCAGGGCGTCGCCGGCCTCGCGCGCGCGCTTGAGGGCGATGACCGCGGCGGCGACGTGGAAGCACGCGCCCTGGCGGCTCTGGCACTCGCAGTCCCACTCGACCTCGTCGGGCCAGAGGGTGACCTCCGGGGCGACGGCGACCCCGGGGACGGCGACCCGGAGGACGAGCTCGTCGTCGTCCTGGCGCTCGCCGATCACCGCGCCGGCGCGGGCGAGCTCGACCCCGCGCGACCAGGTCCGCGGCGAGCATGCCCGGCGGACCGCGGCGAAGAGGAGATCGTCGTCCATCCGTGGCCTCGTAGCACACGGGGTCTTGGTTCGCACGAGTCGCTGCGGGCGTCCGCATCTGTCGGCGGTCTGGCCAGAAGATTGGTGCCCCGAGGGGCCGCGGATATCGTCCGCAGATGGCACACACCCCCATGTTCTCCCGCCTGCGTCGCCTCGCGGCGCAGGTGCTCTGGGCCCGGCGTCAGGGCGCGACCACGGCCGAGGCGATCGGCGACCTCGAGGCCGCCTGGGAGGCCCACCGGCTGTCCCGGCGCGCGCTCGGCCGGGCCGCGGCGATCGCGGCCGCGACCGTCGCCACGGGCGCCAGCGGCTGCACTGGCGGCGACGTCGACACGGACAGCGACACGGACGGCGACACGGGCGGCGATGATGCGCGCGTCGTCATCGTCGGCGGCGGCGTCGCTGGGATCCACTGCGCCTACCGCCTCGCGCAGGCCGGCGTCAGCGCGACCGTCTACGACGCCTGGACCCGGATCGGCGGGCGCATGTACTCGACCTCCGAGGGCGCCCCCGCGGGGATGGTCATCGAGCTCGGCGGCGAGCTCATCGACACCAACCACGCGACCCTCTGGGCGCTGGCCGGCGAGCTCGGCATCGACCTCGACGACCGCCACGACGGGATCCCCGACGCCGAGGTCTGGTGGGTCGACGGCGCCGAGGTCCCGGAGGCGACGATCCTCGCGCAATTCGTCGACGTCGCCCCGCAGCTCGTCGCCGACTTCGACGCCGCCGAGAACGACGACGCCGCCTACGACACCCTCGACAACACGACCCTCAAGGCGTGGCTCGACGTCCACGTGCCGATCGCCACGCACCGCGAGCTCCACGTCGTCCTCGACGTCGCCTACCGCGGCGAGTTCGGCCTCGAGAACGACCAGCAGTCGGCGCTCAACCTGATCTACCTCCTCGGCGACGACACCGAGGACTTCAAGATCTTCGGCGAGTCCGACGAGCGCTACCACACCCACGGCGGCAACGAGCGCTTCATCACCGAGATGGCCGCGACCCTCGGCGCCGACCAGATCGTTCTCGAGCACCGCCTCGTCGCCGCCCGCGACGGTGACGGCGGCGCCTTCGTCCTCACCTTCCAGGACGCCAGCGGCGGCGAGGTCGAGGTCGAGGCCGACCACGTCGTCTTCGCGCTCCCCTACAACCTCTTGCGCGAGTGCGACCTCAGCGGCCTGACGCTCTCCGACGAGAAGCGGACGATCATCGACGAGCTCGGCTACGGGACCAACGCCAAGGTGATGGGCAACTTCACGTCGCCGGTCTGGCGCGACGTCCACGGCAGCAGCGGCTCGGTGACCGCCGACCTCGACTTCCAGCAGAGCTGGGACACCTCGATCGGCCAGGGCGGCCCCGAGGGGATCATGACCAACTTCCTCGGCGGCCAGGCGGGGATCGACTGCGGCGAGGGCACGGCCGAGGCCTGGTACACGGGACAGGTGCTCCCCGGCCTCGAGGCGGTCTACCCGGGGACGATGGCGGCCTACATCCCCGACTCCGCGGTGCGCATGCACTGGCCGACGGCGCCGCACCACAAGGCCTCCTACACCTGCTACAAGCCTGGTCAGTGGGCCTTCTGGTCGCTCGAGGGCGTCCGCGAGGGCAACCTCCACTTCTGCGGCGAGCACTGCTCTCCGGAGTTCCAGGGGTGGATGGAGGGCGGCGCCGAGACCGGCGGCGCGGTCGCGGCGGAGATCCTCGACGACCTCGGGGTCAACGCCTCGCCGCCGCACCGCGCGTTCATCGAGCGCCTGATCGCCCACGCGCCGCACCCCTGCTACCACGGCGACCGCATGCCGCGGCTGCGCTGGGCCGAGCGCCGGCGGCTGATCCGGCGGCGCCAGCTCGGCGTCGGCTGAGGTCGCCAGCGCGGCCTGTCGCGCGGCGCTCCCTCGAGCGCCGCGCGTCGTTCGTTGTCGTCGCCGGAGAGCGGGGCGGCGCTCAGAAGCTACCCGTGATCTGGAGGCCGCCGACGAGCGGCGCGACCCGGACCCTCGCGCGCCGCGGCGGTCGCTTCGCGGTCGGGTAGGCCGGCCAGCCGTAGACGATGGCGAAGGCCTCGTAGGACCGCTCGATCTGGCTCTCGATCGTCGCTCCGACGGCGCCGGTGAGGATCAGGCCGAGGCCGGTGCCCAGGGTCGTGAAGGACCACAGGGTCTCGACGTCCGCGCGCTCCTCCGCGTTGTGGAAGTGGGTGATCGTCCCGAGCGCGAGGAGGCCGAGGCCGCCGGCGATGTACCCTCCGCCGGCCATCAGGCGCAGCTTCCGGGCGCGGTTGGCGTACTGCGCCCACAGCCGGCGCAGCTCGAGCATCGCCGCGGGATCGTCGGGGTCGGCCGCGAGCGCGGCGAAGGTGTCGCTGGCGCACAGCCGCTCGAGCGGGCTCGGTCTGGCGAGGGAGACGATCCCGAGGCCGAGGGTCGACGTCCCGAGGAGGAGCTGAGCCAGCGCCGAGCGCCGCATCACCCGATCGAAGCGCGGCGACGTCAGGCCGTAGACGCCGAGGCTCACCTGCGCGGCGCCAAGGCCGAGGCCGAGGGCACCGCGCGCGCGTCGGCGTCGCTTGGCGACGATGGCCTCGCGCTCGAGGATCGCCACGCTCAGGGAGCCCTCCGAGCGCTGCAGCGACTCGGTCACGGGCGGAGGCGGCGCGGGCGGCTCGGGCTGTGAGGGCGGCTCGGTGACGAGCGTCGTCGCGAGGAGGGCGGCCCCGATCACGGCGTCCTGACCTCGATCGCCTCAGCCCTCATCGCGCGCGCTCTCTCCCATGCATCGCTCGATGCGACATGTCCGAAGGTTCTCTTGGTGATGGGCGCCGCCCAGGAGCCCGCGGCGAACGTCCTGTGTGTCCGCGCGCCGCAATCCGCTGCGCTGGATCGTACCGCAATTCCTGGCGGAGCGGAGGACGGCGTGTCGCTCAGCGGCACTCCGTCCGCTCGTCCGTGAGGCGGAAGTCGGTGAGGATCAGCTCGGTGATCGGATCCTCCCACATCTCGGTGCCGATGACCCCGGGGAGGACGCCGACGATCGACGTCTGGACCCGGCCGACGCCGG
>JAGQIT010000407.1 GCA_020431135.1 Myxococcales bacterium
CGGTGGCGGCGGTGGCGGCTACGGCGGCGGCGGGGACTTCGACTCCGGGCCGGCCCCCTACGAGGATCCCTACGAGCCCTCGGATCCGGGCGACGACGACATCCCGTTCTAGGGGAAGAACGAGCCCCGCTCGAGCGCAGGCGCCCCGCGTGGTCCCCAGGGATCGCCGGGGCGCTCGCTCGTCGGGGCTCCCTGGGCTCGGCGCGTGCTGCCGGCGCGTCGTCGCGTCGCTGCGCGAGGTCTGTCTTGAGGTCGAGCGGCGTCGACCCGGACGAGCGAGCGCGCGTCGGCGGCTCGCTCGGAGCGCCTCCACGCCCCGCGGTCGTCGCCGCGCAGGTGAGCCTCCTCGCGTGGTCAACGGCGCAGCCCCGCGCCGGGCCGCTCGAGAGGCCGCGCGCGTCGGTCTTTTTGCCGCCGTGGACGAGGTGCCGCGGCGGCGAACAGTGGCATGCTAGCGGGGCCGAAGCCGGCGAGTACGACCATGTTCCTGTTCCGCGAAGCCCTTCCCGACGATGAGGACGCGATCTTCGATCTCGCGCGGCACCTGAACACCCTCAACCTGCCGCCCGAGCGCTCCTTCATCGAGCAGCTCCTCGCGCGCTCGCTGACCTCGTTCCGCGGGACCCCCGACTTCGACCCGGGGCGCCGCTTCCTCTTCGTCCTCGAGAACGAGGAGGGCACGGTCGTCGGTACGTCGATGATCCACGCCCAGCACGGCGACTTCGACGAGCCCCACGTCTTCTTCCGCGTGATCTTCGAGGAGCGCTACGCCGATCTCGTCGGCCCCGCGGGCGATCACCACGAGGTCCACATGGTCCACACCATGCTCCACCTCGGCCAGACCTACGACGGCCCGACCGAGCTCGGCGGCCTCGTCCTCCACCCGGATCTCCGCGGCCACCCGGACAAGCTCGGGCGCCTGCTGTCGCTCGGGCGCCTGGTCTTCGTCGCCAGCTACCGCGGGTGGTTCCGTGATCGCCTCCTCGCCGAGCTCCTGCCGCCGCTCTACAAGGGGCCGGGTGGGGCGACCCGCTCGCCGCTGTGGGACGCGCTCGGCAGCGTCTTCACCGGCCTCACCTACGAGGACGCCGACCGCCTGAGCCGGACCTCGAAGGACTTCATCTGGCGCCTCTTCCCGGCGATGCCGGTGCACGCGAGCCTCCTCCCCGAGGGCGTCCGCGAGATCATCGGCAAGGTCGGCCCGAACACCGTCGGCGCCCAGCGGATGCTCGAGCGGATCGGCTTCAAGTACCAGGGGCGCGTCGATCCCTTCGACGGCGGCCCGCACCTCGAGGCCAGCACCGACGAGGTGACTGTCGTCCGCGAGACCCGCAAGTACATCCCGGAGATCGGCGAGCCCTCGCGCGACGCCTCGCTCGCGATCGTCGCGACGACGAGCGCCGAGGCCCCGCACTTCCGGGCCGTGTGGACGCCGGCGGAGGTCCACGGCGGCAGCCGGCCGCGCCTCCGCGTCCGCCGCGAGGCGCTCGAGCGGATCGGCGCTCTCCAGCCCGGCGCCGACGCGCCCGAGCCCGGGGCGCGGGTCTTCGCGGCGTTGCGCTCGCAGTGGAGCGTCCCGCTCGCCCGGCGCTCGACGAACAGGATCAACGCGCTGTCGACCTGAGCGCGCCTCTGCGCCTGCGGGGCTCGAACCTAGCGACGCTGCAGTACGGCCTGTGTCCGTGGCCTTGTCTCGACGACGCCGCGCTGGCCGGTGCCGCAGGTCTCGGCGTGACAGTCTGGGTCGACGAGGGCGCGACCTCGAGTCTCTGTCGCGTCGCGTCGCGGCGAGGCGCTGGCGGTCCCGCTCAGGCGCCGCGCTCGTCGGCCGTCAGGGCCCAGGCCGGCGGCGGCGCCTCAAAGACCAGGGTCTCGCCGCGCAGCGGGTGGACGAGGGTGATCTTCGCGCGGTGGAGGTGCGCCGCCCCGGCCGCGGGCTCGCCCTCGCGGTAGGGATCGCCGGCGTGGGGCTCGCTCGCGCTGTCCTCTCCGGCGGTCGCGCCGCGGACGATCGGGAAGCCGAGCGCCGCCGCGTGGACCGCCGCCTGCTCGCCCTCGGCCCGCGTCGCCGTCGCCTCGAGGAGGCTGCGGACGGCGCCGTCCGGGCCTGCGCGGCGCTCGAGGAGGCGGAAGTCGGTGCGCGCCGGGCGGGCGCCGAAGGTGTCGGCGCTGACCGCCTTGAGCCGGCCCGAGCGGGCCATCAGCACCGGCGCGTCGCAGCGCAGCGTCGCCGGGGCCTCGCCCTCGACGACCAGGCGATCGACGCTGACGAGGTCGGCCTCGACGAAGGCCGGCTGGTGGGAGACGGCCTCCTGATCGCGGACGGTGTAGATCACGAGCCCGGAGGCGCCGGGCGCCAGCGGTCGCACCGGGCCGACATAGGGCCGCAGGTGGCCGTCGGCGCAGAGGCGGTGGACGAGCGCCTGGGCGACCGTCCCGCGGGCGCTCGCTCGGGTCGACCGCGCCGGCACGCCGGCGGGCTTGTTGACGACGACGAAGTCGGGGTCGCGGTGGACGATCTCGAGGTCCTCGGCGTCGAGGGCGACGGTCGACGCTGCCGCGCGGTAGACGGTGATCCGCTCGCCCTTGGCGACGCGCACCGACGGGATCCGGATGCGGACGTTGTCGACGTAGACGCCGCCGGCCTTGATCAGGTCGGCGGCCGCCTGCACGCCGAATTCCGCGAAGCGCCGGCAGATCAGCTGGCGGAGCATCAGCCCGTCCTCGCTTACGACAACGCGGAAGCGCACGCGTCTGTCCCCGGCCATGGCGCGGATGGTACCGCAGCTCGCCGCGGGCAAGGATCGCGCTTGCGGATCCCCGCGACAGCCCGCATATCACTCGATTGAGCCGGCCTCCATGATCTCGCCAGGACCTGCGCGCCACGGGCCCGCGCCCCGCGTCGCGCAGGTCCTCCTCCTCTGCCTCCTCGCCGCCGCCGTGATCGGCTGCGGCGGGCGGATGCGCGACGTCCGCGGGATCGACTCTGTGATCACCGACGTCGAGCTCGTCGGCGTCAAGCGCTTCAAGAAGGACGAGCTCCTCAGCTACCTCGAGATCGGCGAGAGCCCGCTCCTGCCGTGGCGGCCGAAGGAGCCGTACATCGAGGCGCTCCTGCCGATCGACGCCGAGCGCATCGTCCAGCTCTACCGCGCCCACGGCTACTACGACGCCAGGGTCGTGTCGATGGTCCCGGAGACCGAGCCCGGGCGCATGCGCCGGCACGGCAAGCGCAAGGGCACGCGCCGCCTCGGCAAGACGAAGATCCGCGTCGTCGTCGACGAGGGCAAGCCGACCCCAGTCGCGTCGGTCGACGTCCGCTGGCCGGAGGGGCCGGCGAAGGGCCCGGCCGCGGCCGCCGCGACGCCGGCGAAGATCGCCGGCGAGGTCCGCCTCAAGCCCGGCGACACCTTCGAGATCCCGGCGTTCAAGCAGGGGCAGTACGACCTGCGCGAGGCGCTGCGCGGGCGCGGCTACGCGTTCGTCGCGGTCGACGAGGCGGCGACCGTGCGCCCCGGCGAGGGCGTCGCGGTCGACTACGAGGTCCGCCCCGGGCCGCACGTCACGATCGGCGAGGTGACGATCGACGGCCTCCTGCGGGTCCCCGAGCGCTACGTGCGCACCGAGATCGAGTTCGCCGAGGGGAAGCGCTACAGCCCGGCGCTCGTCGACCGCGTCGAGAAGGCGGTCTACGCCATGGGCGTCTTCCAGTCGGTGACCGTCGAGGTCGTCCGCCGCGGCTCGGGTGAGGGGCTCGGCGAGGGCCCGCGGGGGGACGCGGGCGAGGGCTCCGGCGCGGCGACGGTCGCCGACCTGCGGATCGCCGTCGCCGAGGCGCCGCCGCAGTCGGTCAAGGTCGGCCCGGGGCTCGGCGTCGATCCGGTGCGCTGGGAGCAGCGCGTCCAGCTGCGCTACCGCCACAAGAACCTCGGCAAGAACCTCACGCGCTTCGAGCTCCGGGCGCTCGCCGGCTACGCCGAGCTGCCGGCGCTCTACCGCCCTGAGACCCACGGTCCGCTCTTCGACCTCGAGCCCTCGTTCACGCAGAAGGGGTTCTTGGAGAAGAAGACGACCTGGCGCCTGGCGCCGCACTTCGAGGTCGGGATCTGGGAGGGCTACCAGTTCTACTCGCCCGAGCTGCGCATGGGGCCGTCGCGCTTCTTCACCAAGTACCTCCAGCTCGAGCTCACCTACAACCTGCGCTTCGTCGACTTCTTCAACGTCGATCCTGCCCTCGAGACCAGCACGTCGATCCTCGGCCTCGACTTCCGCGACCCCTACCTGATCTCGTACTTCGAGCCGCGGGCGACGATCTACCTCGTCGACCAGATCCTGCGCCCGCGCAACGGGGCGATCCTCAGCGCGACCTACGACATCGCCGGCGCCGGCGGAGACTTCGCCTTCCACAAGATCCAGCCGATGGTCCGCGGCTACTGGACGCCGCACGATCGCGTGACCCTGGCGCTGCGCAGCTCGGTCGGCTTCATCTTCCCGATCGGCAGCGAGCGCGGCGGCGCGCCGATCGACATGAACTTCTACCTCGGCGGCGCCGACACGGTGCGCGGCTGGGGCATGCGCCGGCTCGCGCCGAAGATCCTCCGCGGCGACTGCGAGATGTTCAGCGACGCCTGCCCCGGCCTCCCGGTCGGCGGCCAGACGATGTTCTTCAGCAACGCCGAGGTCCGGGTGAAGCTCGCCAAGAACGTCGGCGGCGTCGTCTTCTACGACGTCGGCGACGTCCGCGAGGGCGTCCGCAGCTTCAACCCGGCGATGTGGGCGATGTCGGTCGGGCCCGGGCTGCGCTACAACAGCCCCATCGGGGTGTTTCGCCTCGACGTCGGCTTCCGGATCAACGAGACCGACCGGTCGATCGGCGAGCGCGGCTGGGCCGTCCACCTCGGCCTCGGGGAGGCGTTCTAGGCGGTGGCGGAGGAGCGCCCAGAGGAGGTCGAGGTCGAGGTCGGCGACGCGCCGGCGGGCGCCGAGCGCCGGGCCGCGTCGACGCTGTGGCGGATCACCCGGCGCGCCCTCAAGGTGCTCGCGGGGCTCGTCGCGTTCGTGGTGGTCGTGGCGCTCGCGCTC
>JAGQIT010000025.1 GCA_020431135.1 Myxococcales bacterium
CGAGCTCGCCGCCCAGATCGGCGAGAGCGTCGCGACCTACGGAAAACACCTCGATCTCTGGCACACGGTGATCTTCGGCGGCGTCAACGACAAGCCGCAGATCCGCGAGCTCCGCCGCGGCGTCGATCTGCTGATCGCGACCCCCGGGCGCCTCCTCGACCTCGTCAACCGCGGCGAGGTCAGCCTCGATCGCGTCGAGTTCTTCGTCCTCGACGAGGCCGACCGCATGCTCGACATGGGCTTCCTCCCGGACGTCAAGCGGATCGTCCGCAAGCTGCCGAAGAAGCGGCAGACGCTCTTCTTCTCGGCGACGATGCCCGCGGAGATCCGCGAGCTCGCCGAGGGGCTCCTCGTCGATCCGGTCTCCGTCGCCGTCGCCAAGATCTCCGAGCCGGCCAAGACCGTCGCCCAGAGCGTCTACTGCGTCGACAAGGAGAACAAGCGCAAGCTGCTCCTCGATCTCCTCGGCGATCGCAGCTTCGCCCGCACCCTCGTCTTCAGCCGGACGAAGCACGGCGCCAACCGGGTCGCCAAGATCCTCGAGAAGGCGGGCGTCAGCGCCTCGGCGATCCACGGCAACAAGTCCCAGGGCGCGCGGACGCGGGCGCTCGACGGCTTCCGCAAGGGCGAGCTGCGGGTTCTCGTCGCCACCGATCTCGCGGCCCGCGGCCTCGACGTCGACGGGATCACCCACGTGATCAACTTCGACCTCCCGAACATCCCCGAGACCTACGTCCACCGGATCGGCCGCACCGGCCGCGCCGGCGCCGAGGGGATCGCCGTGTCGTTCTGCGACCACGAGGAGCTCGCCTACCTCCGCGACATCGAGAAGCTGATCGGCCGCGCGATCGAGCGGGTCGACGATCACCCGTACCCGATGAGCGACACGCCGCCGCCGCCGCGCGAGGACGCCGGTCCGCGCGGTCGCTCGCGGCGCTCGAGCGGGCGCGCCGGCGGTACCGGGGCGGGTCGCAGCAAGGCGCCAGGCGGCGCCCGCAAGAAGACCTCCGCGAGCGGGCGCGCCGGCAAGAGCGGCCGCAGCGGTCGGGGTCATCGCAGCGCGAACTGATCCTCGACATCGGGCGCGCTGACACGCGACGCTGAGGAGGAGGGCACCTCACGAGACGTCGCCGACGCGCGGGTCTCCGTGCGCCCCCGACGAACCTCACGCCGCGCTGCGGCGCGAGGTCACAGGGTCCATCGCCGGCGACTAGGCGCTCGCCGATGGTCCGGCTCCACGGTCCGCGTTGACGGGCAGCCGGATCGTGAAGGTGGCCCCTTGGTCGGGCTGCGAAACCACGTCGATCGTTCCGCCGAGGCCCGTGACGATCGCTTCGTAGGTCAGCGAGAGTCCGAGCCCTGTGCCCTCCCCGGGAGGCTTCGTCGTGAAGAAGGGGTCAAAGACGCGGCTGCGCACCTCAGCGGTCATGCCGACGCCGTTGTCCTCGATCAGGATCGCCACGGAGTCGGGGTCCGAGCGAGTGCTCAGGACGAGAGTCGGGGAGTAGTCGGGGTCGTCCGCGAGCGCGCGCTGTCGCATGGACTGACAGGCGTTCGTGACGAGGTTGATGAGGGCCGCGCTGAGGTCCTCGGCGACGATGCGCAGCTCCCCCACGGACGGGTCGAAGCGCTCCGTTGCCGTCAGTTCGAGGTCGTTCGTCGCCGAGCGAAACCCCTGGTACGCGAGG
The DNA here is from genome assembly GCA_020431135.1 of Myxococcales bacterium. Taxonomy (GTDB): domain Bacteria; phylum Myxococcota_A; class Polyangia; order Nannocystales; family Nannocystaceae; genus JADJRG01. Next base: position 1,689 of record JAGQIT010000025.1, read on the forward strand.
CGTGCGTGCTCGCTGACGAACACGTTGATGGCGACCCGCGTCGCCTCGCGGCGCTCGCGGGCGTGGAGGAGCATCGCGTTGATGATGCGGTCGGCGCGTTGCCCGTGGTGGAGGATTCGTCGCAGGTTCTCGTCGACCTCCTCGAGCAGGTCGGCGGCCCCTGAGCTCCCGCGGTGCTCTGCGAGGAAGTCGAGGGCGAGCTCGGCGAAGTTATTGACGAAGTTGAGCGGGTTCTTGAGCTCGTGGGCGATCCCGGAGACGAGGAGACCAAGGGACGCCATCTTCTCGGAGCGCACGAGCTGGGTCTGGGTGCGCCCGAGCTCGGCGATCGCCGCCTCAAGTCGCTCGTTCTTCACCTCCAGGTCTGCGGTTCGATCCGCGACGCGCTCCTCGAGGGCGTCGCGGTGGGCGACAAGCTCGGCCTGCGTCGCCTCCAGCGCGCCTAGGCTCGCTGCGAGGGCCCTCTCCTTCGCCTCTGCGCGACGGCGGGCCTCTTGGAGGCTGGCGATGATCAGCGCCGCCGCCCCGCCGATCATCAGGGTTGCGAGGAGCTGTCCCGAGAAGATCGACCCGGGCGTCAGCGGGACCGCGACCTCAGGGAGCGCGCCGCGAAATTGGATCGCCGCGAGGCCGGTCGTCAGCGCGAGGCACAGCGCGGTCGCACCGAGCACCCAGTACGTGCGCCCGAGAACGGCGCCGACGAGGATGACGAGCATGAAGACCTGGATCGTCGGCGAGCGCAGGCCCCCCGTCGCCAGCGCGCCGAGGAACCCGTACGTGAGCATCGTCGCCCCGAAGACGACGCCGCTCGCGTAGACGTGTCCGCGGCGGAGGGTCACGAGGAGCGTCCACATGAGGCCCGTGAAGATCGGATAGACGAACCAGTGGCCCACCAGTCCGAGGAGCGTCACGCGGATCGCGAAGACGACGCAGAGGAAGAGGAGGGCGACCAGGAGGAGGACGTTGAGGAGGTGGGCCACGCGCGTGCGCTCGGCGTCGGCGAAGCGCGGCGACCGGAACCACTGGAACGCGGCCTTCACCCCTCGCATCTACGCCACCACAGCCGCCTCGTCGGGCACCGGGATGCGGACGACGAACTCCGCCCCCTCGCCGGTCATCGAGAGCACGTCGATGCTGCCGCCGAGCTCCTTGACGATGACCTCATAGCTCAGCGACAGGCCGAGCCCGGTGCCCTCGCCGGGCGGCTTGGTCGTGTAGAACGGATCGAAGACGCGACGGCGGATGTCGGCGGTCATGCCGATCCCGTTGTCCTTGACCACGAGCTCCACCTCGCCGAGGCGTCGGCCGGTCCGCAGGGTCAAGGCGGCGTTGTAGTCAGGGTCGCTCTGCTGGCGCTCGCGCATCGCGTGACAGGCGTTGCTGACGAGGTTGACGACGACGCGGGCGACCTCCTGGTACGGGATCATCACCTCGCCGATCGACGCGTCGAGGTCCTTGACGATGTCCATGGCGAAGCCGCGCTCGCTCGCCCGAAAGCCGTGGTAGGCGAGGTTCGCGTGCTCGAGGACCATCGCGTTGAAGTCGACGGAGATCGGCTCGCCGTGGCGCTCGCGGGCGTGCATCAGCATCGCGTTGATGATCCCGTCGGCGCGGCGGCCGTGCTCGCGGATCCGCGTGAGGTTGTCGGCGACGTCGGCGAGCGTCGCCTCGATCTCGGCGACGTCGACGGGAGAACCCGCGGCCCGGCGCTCGGCGAGCTCGTCGATGAACTCGATCGCGAGCTCGGAGAAGTTGTTGACGAAGTTGAGCGGGTTCTTGATCTCGTGGGCGATCCCGGCGACGAGGAGCCCGAGCGAGGCCATCTTCTCGGATTGGACGAGCTGCTCCTGCGTGCGCTCGAGCGAGGCGAGCGCCTCGGCGAGGCTCTGGTTCTTGGCCTCGAGGTCGCGGGTCCGGCGACGGACGCGGCTCTCGAGGGCGTCGCGGTGCTTCACGAGCTGCCGCTGCGTCCGCTCGAGTCCGCGGCGGACCGCCTCGGAGAGCGCGAGGGAGCGTCGGAGCGCCCGCAGGAGGCCGTCGGCGAGGCGGCCGACGATGACCATGCCGAGCGTGCCGCCGCCGGCGACGACGGCGAAGTCGACGGCGTGCTCGAGCTCGGCGAGGGGGTTCACGAGCTGGCGGCCGACGACGCTCGTGAGGAAGAGCGCCGGCATCGCCCGGGTCCAGTAGCGCAGATGCTCCGGCGGCGCGAGGGCCATCGCGCAGAGGTAGAGGATCGGGAAGCCGAGGCAGACCGTCGTCAGCATCACCGAGGCGCTGCCCTCGACGAAGGCGCCCTCGACGAGGAGGAGCGTGAGCGCCGAGAGGATGGCGTAGGCGCCGTGCTCGAGCCGACCGCTCCGCGCCAGGCGTCGTCCGGCGACGAGGAGCACCGCCGCGCCGCCCCAGGTGATGGCGCCGTAGAGGTGGGCGAGGGCGGCGCTCTGCGTGAAGAGCAGCGCCCGCGCGCCGCCGATCACGAGGGCCGCGAAGAGCATGGTCTTGGCCGCCTTCATCGTCCCGCGCTTGCGGAACGACCGGAGGATGTCCTCGGCGCTCGGCAGCGAGTCGACGTCGTCGCCGATGACGATGCTCGCCTCGGTGCTGTTGTGGGCCTCCCTATCCATCAGTCCGCGACGCGTACGAGTCTACGCGCTCGGCGTCGACGCGACGACCGACCCTCGGCGCGGCATAGCAATAGACGGCGACCGTGATGGGCGTGCACCTGCGACGATAGGCGCGATTTCGGAGCGGAGGAGACGTCACCCGCTATGGGGCAACGGCATGTCGGTCGTTTGGTCGGTGTATTCCGCCGTGTCTGTCGAGTGATCGCACTGTCGGTGGCGCGGCCGGTCGGGCTGATGTGGTGCGGTCGGCCTCTTATGGGGTGTTTACGCACCTTCTGGGGACGTCTGCTTCGCTCGCGGAGTCGCGCATATAGTGTCCATATTTCTGGACATCTGCGTATTTGATCACGTCACCCGTGTGTCACGGGGGCCATTCTTACGGTGCTACAATCCTCAACCGTGGGGATGGGGCGCGAGGACGGTGGGCCCGCGGTGCCGGTGGTGATCTCGCTGCCATCGCAGGTGATCGCGGACCGCCTCGCGGCCCTCGCCGCGAGCTTCGCGATGGCGGACACGATGGAGGAGCTGGCGATCTCGGCGCAAGAGGCGATCGAGACCTTCATCGGCGCCGAGTACAACGGGCTCTATCTCTGGGACAGCGAGGCGTGCGGGCTCCGCCTCCTCTACTCGGTCGGCTTCACCGACGACGAGCGCACGGAGGCCGAGAAGACGGCGCTCGAGCGCCACCCGGGCGCGGTCTTCCGCAGCGGCGAGATGCTCCACGTCGGCGACGTCGAGGCCGACGCCGAGGGCACCGAGTCGAGCCCGCGGTCGTTCTCGGTGCGCTCGCGGCTCTTCGTGCCGGTCACCTTCCGCGACGAGATCCTCGGGGTCTTCGGCCTCGCCTCCCCGCATCCGCAGCGCTTCGGCGAGCAGGACATCGCGCTCCTCCGCTTCATCTGCCGCCTCGCCGGCGTCGTCTACCGTCGGATCATCGATCGCCAGGAGCACGAGGCCGCGCAGGTGGCGATCCAGGCGGCGCTCGAGCAGGCGAACGCCGAGCTCTTGGCGGTCCAGGCCGACCTGTTGGCGACGAACGAGGCCCTCGAGGCCCGGGTCGCCGCGCGGACGCGCGATCTCGAGGATCGCAACACGTCATTGAAGGCGGCCTTGAGCGCGGTCGAGCGCACGCAGGAGCAGATCATCCAGGCCGAGAAGATGGCCTCGCTCGGCCAGCTCGTCGCCGGGATCGCCCACGAGGTCAAGAACCCGCTGAACTTCGTGATCAACTTCGCCGAGCTGTCGATCGAGCTCCTCGGCGAGGTGACGGAGCTCCTCGGCGGCGCGGCTGAGGGCGAGGTGACGGAGCTGCTGACCGACGTCGTCGACAACCTGCGCAAGATCCACGAGCACGGCGAGCGGGCGAACCAGACGATCAGCTCGATGCTGATGCACGCGCGTGAGCGCGGCGGCGAGACCGTCGAGTGCGATCTGAACACCGTCGTCCGGGAGCACGCGCAGCTCGCCTACAAGGCGGTTCGGGCGCTCGATCGCAGCTTCTTCGTCGACGTCGAGGGGGACTACGACCCGGCGCTCGCGCGGGTCGAGGTCCCGCTTCAGGAGGTCTCGCGGGTGCTCGTCAACCTGGTGAGCAACGCCTGCCACGCCCTCCAGGTGCGCGCGAAGGAGGCGCCTGCGGAGTACTGTCCGCGGGTGCGGCTGTCGACGCGGCTCGTCGACGGTCGCGTGCGGATCGCCATCCGCGACAACGGCACGGGGATCCGCCCGGAGGTCCGCCGCCGCCTCTTCGATCCCTTCTTCACGACGAAGAAGGCGGGGGAGGGGACCGGGCTCGGGCTGTCGATGGCCTACGATATCGTCGTCAAGCAGCTCGGGGGGGCGCTGCGGGTCGAATCGGTCGTCGACGAGTTCGCGGAGTTCGTCGTCGAGTTCCCGCTTGTCCGTGAGGAGGGCGGAGGGTGACGACGAAGGTTCTCATCGTCGACGACGAGCCCGACATCGATCGGCTGATGCGCCAGCGCCTGCGCCGACGCCTGCGCTCGGGGCAGATCGAGCTGCTGTCGGCGCGCAACGGCGTCGAGGCGCTCAACGTCCTCGCTGAGAACGCCGACGTCGGCGTCGCCTTCTGCGACATCAACATGCCGAACATGGACGGCCTGACGCTCCTCGACCGCCTGCGCAGCGGCCATCCGAGCGTGCGCGCGGTGATGATCTCGGCCTACGGGGACCCGCTGAACCGGCGCTCGGCGCTCGGCCGCGGCGCCATCGAATTCCTGACGAAGCCGCTCGACTTTCGCCAGCTCGAGCGGGTCTTGGACCGGCTCCTCGCGGTGTGATGGGGTGACGTGGGGGCAGCGATGATCCCGGCGGATGACGAACTGAGGCGGCTGGAGCGCGAGAACAGGGCGCTGCGCAGCCGCCTCGAGCGGAGCGAGCGCGGCCGCCTGCGCCTCGAGACGATCAAGGAGTCCTCGGAGGCGCTCCACCGCCAGGTGATCGAGGAGCTCGAGGAGGCGCGGGTCGACCTGGTGGCGAAGAACTACGATCTCGAGGTCGCCCTCGAGGACCTGCGGCGGACGCAGCAGCAGCTCGTGATGGCGGAGAAGCTCGCGTCGCTCGGCCTGATGGTCGCGGGGATCGCCCACGAGCTGAAGAACCCGCTCAATTTCGTGAAGAACTTCGCCGAGCTCTCGGCCGAGTACTTCGTCGAGATCGGCGACGAGCTGTCGATCATCCTCCCGGGGCCGCAGGGGGCGCCGCTGCGGGCGATGATCGCCGAGATCTGCGTCAACATCGAGCGGATCGCCGAGCACGGCGACCGGGCGAACGACATCATCGACGCGATGCTGATGCACGCGCGCGACGAGCCCGGCGAGCGGGCCAACACCGACCTCGCGGCGCTGATCCGCGATCACGTCGTCGTCGCCTATCAGGGCTTTCGCGCGGAGCACCGCGACTTCCGAGCGGAGCTCGACTTCGATCTCGAGTTCGCCGAGGCGCGGGCTGTGCTCCCGGCGGGGGACATCGCCCGCGTGCTCGTGAACCTCGTCACCAACTCGTGCTTCGCGCTCAACGATCGCCTGCGCCACGAGCCTGGGCTGCAGCCGCGGCTGCGGATCTGGGCGCGTCGGGAGGAGCGGGGGCTGGCGCTCGCCGTGCGCGACAACGGGACGGGGATCCCGGCGGAGCTCCGCCGGCGGATCTTCGATCCCTTCTTCACCACGAAGCCGCCGGGCGCCGGCACGGGGCTCGGCCTCTCGCTCAGCTACGACGTGATCGTCGGCCAGCTGGGCGGGCGCTGGGCCGTGGACTCGGAGGTCGGCGCGTTCACGGAGATGCGCCTGTGGGTGCCGCTCGGCCCGGCGGGCGCGGGCGCGATCGGAGCGAGGGGAGGTGGCCATGAAGAGGGTGCTGGTGGTCGATGACGAGCCGGATCTCGACACGCTCATTCGGCAGAAGTTCCGCCGGCAGATCCGCGCCGGCGAGCTCGAGCTGCTGTCGGCGCGCAACGGGGTCGAGGCGCTCGAGGTGCTCGCGCGCAGCGGCGACGTCGAGGTCGCGCTCTGTGACATCAACATGCCGAAGATGGACGGTCTGACGCTCCTCGAGCAGCTCCGCGAGCGCTTCCCGCTGGTCAAGCCGGTGATGATCTCGGCCTACGGGGACATGGAGAACATCCGCGGGGCGATGAACCGCGGCGCCTTCGACTTCCTGACGAAGCCGCTCGATCTCCGCGATCTCGCGGTCACCGTCGGGCGCGCGCTGGAGCAGGCGAGGCGGGTCCGCGAGACGATCCAGTCGATCCGCGAGAACAACATCCTGCGGATGTTCGTCAACGACGCGGTCTTCGACTACCTGAGCCAGAGCCGCAGCGTCGAGCAGCTCCGGCGCGCCGAGACGATCGTCGCGACGGTCGTGTTCTTCGACGTCTGCGGCTTCACGCCGCTGAGCGAGCGCGAGGCGCCGGAGCGGGTCGTCGAGCTCCTCGACGCCTACTTCGATCGCATCGTCCAGGCGATCGTCGATCACCGCGGGTTCGTCGACAAGTTCATCGGCGACGCGGTGATGGCGGTGTTTCGCGGGGAGGACCACGCCGCCGACGCGATCCGCGGCGCGCTGGCGGCTCGGGCCGCGATCGCGGCGCTCGGCGAGCGCTTCGAGGCGATGTTCGGCGTCGCGCCGCCGGTGGCGGTCGGGATCCACAGCGGGCCGATGCTCTCGTGCAGCGTCGGCGCCCGATCGCTCGAGCGCTTTGACCTGACGGTGATCGGCGACGTGGTCAACGTCGCGGCGCGCCTCGAGTCGGAGGCGGAGGGCGGCGAGATCCTCGCCTCGGCGCGGACCTGTGAGCTCGCGGGCGACGGGTTCGTGCTGCGCTCGCGCGGGGTCCTTCAGGTGAAGGGCAAGGAGCGCGGGATGTCGGTCTTCGACGTCGACGGGGTGGTCGACTAGGCGGTGCACGCTTGTTCGCGCGTGGTCGAGGTGGGCGTTGGTGTAGGCTTGCGCGCCCATGAGCGAGCCTCGTCGCGCGACCCCCAGCCTGTGCCCGATCGTCGCCCTCCACTCGGCGCGAGGCGGCGTCGGGACGAGCCTCGCGGCGCTCAACGTCGCGGGGCTGCTCGCCGCCCGCGGTCTCAGGGTTCTCCTCGTCGATCTGGATCTCGAGGCGCCGGGGATCTCGCGGCTCGTTGACGGGCTCGCGGCGCGGGCCGGGGCGCTCGAGCGGCTCTTGGCTGCGGACGCGGACGCGACGGTCGCTGACGCGATGCGCTGCGCGCTGCCGGCTGCGCTCGCGGCGAGGGAGGGCGGCTCGCTACGAGCGCTCGGCGCGGGGCGCCTCGACGCCAGCTATGACGCGCGGCTGGCTGAGCTCGCGGCGGGGCGCGGCGAGGCCCAGGTAGGTGCCCAGGTCAGCTCGATGATCCGCGGGTTCGCGGAGGATCCTGCAGGCGTCGATGTCGTCATCATCGACGGCGGCCGCGGCCGCGTCGCGGCGCGGCGGCTCGCTGGCGTCGCGGACCTCGCAATTGTGTTCTCGGGGCTCGGCCCGCAGCACGTCGCTGAGACCGCGGCGCTCCTCGGCCGACTCGCCGGCGAGGGGACGCCCGCGATCGAGGTGATCCTGAGCCCGATCCCGGACGGCGAGGACGACCTCGTCGAGGCCCGCAAGGGGGCAGCGCGCGAGGCGTTCGCGGCGGCCTGCGGCGAGGAGCTCGGCCTCGGCCTCGAGATCCCGTACCACCCTCAGCTCGCGCTCGACGGCCGCCTCCACGCGCTGCGCGGGCGCGGCCGCCCCTTCGCGGCCTATCAGCGGATCGCTCGCCGCGTTCTCGCGCGGACGGGCGACACGGTCGAGGTGCGGGTCGCCGCGGCGCTCGCGGCCCTCGAGGACGAGCGCCATGACGAGTCGCTCGCGCAGCTCCGCAGGGCCCGGCTCGTCGACGACGGCGCGGCGTGGATCGACGGCTTCGCCCGCGGCTTCGCCGATCTCTGCGCGCCCCCGGACGGCCCCGGGCGGCCGCTCTTCGAGCTCATCGTCGGACACGCCGGCGGCGCGGCGCGGCGTCAGGTCGGCCGCGCGCTCCTCCGCGTCGGCATGGGGCAGTGGGGACAGGGGCGCCTCGACGCGGCGGAGCTCCGCTTCGTCGGCGCTGTCGAGGTGAGCCCTGACGACGCCAACATCCTCGGCTCGTACGCCAACTTCCTCTGTGACGAGCGGCGGGAGCTCGACGCCGCGGAGGTCATGTATCGCCGGGCGGTCGCGGCCGACGACGAGAACCGGGACAACCTCTGCAACTTCGCGATCTTCCTCGCTGACGAGCGGCGCGCGCTCGACGAGGCGGAGGTGCTCTACCGCCAGGCGCTGGAGGTCGATCCGGAACACGCCTTCACGCTGTGCAGCTACGGCACCTTCCTCGCCGATGAGCGCGCCGACGCGGCCGCGGCCGAGGCGATGTACCGGCGGGCGATCGCCGCGGACACGGCAGACGCGGGCAACCACGCCAACCTCGCGCGCCTGCTGCTCGCCAGCGGTCGGGTCGCACAGGGGCGCGACGCCCTCGGCCGGGCGCTGGCCCTCCTCGACGCCGACGCTCCTGGAGAGGTCGACGCGGAGTGCTGGATGTACGCCTTCTGCTGCGACGTCGAGGCGCGCCGCGGTGAGGCGCTCGAGCGGCTGCGGGCGCTCGTCGACGCGGGGATCGACACGGGGACCTGGGACTTCAGGGGCGTCGTGGCCGAGGCCGCGCGGATGGGGCACCCGGAGGCGGAGTGGCTGCGGCCGCTCGCGGAGGTGCTGGGCGGGCGCTCTCCCGCGTCGACGCTCGAAGGCTGGGACGCGTGGCGGGCGGCGAAGCGCGGCGCTCCAGCCGACGACGGGGCGCCGTAGCAGCTTTCGAGGAGGTCACGTCGGCGGCCAGCTCGAGACCGCAGGACGGACGCTCGTCGGCCGCGACGGCGCTCTCTGAGCGGTCACCGCGAAGGTGTAAACGCGGCTTCTGACCCTTGGGGCGGTCGAGCCCTGTGATGCAATGAGTGTCGCAACGGTGCGCAACGGAGAGCGTGCGGAGGTCATCAAAATGTCTGAAATTGCACAGCTTTTTCGCGGTGGAAGATTGGCGCCGCATGTGCTTCAAAGCTCGACAGCCCACGGAGCACACCATGCTATTTCGTCAGCTCTTCGACCCCGAGTCCGCCACGTACACCTACCTCCTCGCCGACGACGAGACGAAGGAGGCGGTGATCATCGATCCGGTCCGCGATCAGGTCGAGCGCGACAGCCAGCTGATCCGCGAGCTCGGGCTCAAGCTCCGCTACGTCGCGGACACCCACGTCCACGCCGATCATGTGACGGGCGCGGGGATCCTCCGCCAGCGCTTCGGCGCGAAGACGGCCGCGAGCCAGAACGGCGGGCCGCAGTGCGCTGACATCCTCCTCAAGCACGGCGACGTCCTGCGCTTCGGCAACCACGCGCTCGAGGTCCGCGAGACCCCCGGACACACCGACGGCTGCGTCACCTACGTGACCAACGATCGGGCGATGGCCTTCACCGGCGACGCGCTGCTGATCCGCGGCTGCGGGCGCACGGACTTCCAGCAGGGCGACGCGCACAAGCTCTACAACTCTGTCCACGACCAGATCTTCTCGCTCCCGGACGCGGCGCTGCTCTACCCGGCGCACGACTACAAGGGGCGGACGGCGACCTCGGTCGCGGAGGAGCGCGCCTTCAACCCGCGCCTCGGCGGCGGCAAGTCGGAGGCGGAGTTCGTCGAGATCATGAAGAACCTCAACCTCGCCAAGCCGCGCAAGATCGAGGAGGCGCTGCCGGCCAACCTCCGCTGCGGCCTCGCCGTCGACGAGACGGTGAGCGGCGAGCCGGTCCCCGAGCGCGCGTGGGCGCCGGTGGTCCGCTCGGGCACGGGCGTCCCGGAGGTCCGCCCCGCGTGGGTGAGCGAGCACACCGAGGAGTTCCGGATCATCGACGTCCGCGAGCCCCACGAGGTCGCCGCCGGCAAGATCGAGGGCGCCGAGAACGTCCCCCTCGGGACGGTCCGCGAGGCCGCCCAGGCGTGGGATCCGAACGAGCCCATCGTCACGGTCTGCCGCTCCGGCGGCCGCTCGGGTCGCGCCGCCCTCGAGCTCGAGCAGCTCGGCTTCCGCCGCGTCGCGTCGATGGCCGGCGGGATGATGCTCTGGGCGAGCAAGGGCCTGAAGACGGCGCGGTAGATCGCGCCCTTGGGGGCGTCGCGCAGCTCTTCGGGCTGCCGGCGCCCTTTGACATGGGGCGTCGCTTTCCCTGTCGCCGGCGTCGGGTCGCGCTATCCTCGGGTCGATGGGCGCGTGGCTCGAGTCGCTGTCGCTGCCGGCGCTCCTCGGCGTCGTCGCGCTCGCCTTCGTCGGCCTCGCGCTCGCCTCGTCGGCGCTCGGCTTCCTCGGCGAGCGCCTGCTCCGGCGCCGGCGGATCTGGGACGTCGCCCTCGAGCCTGGGCAGTACCGCTTCGAGCTCGTCGGCAACCTCAAGTACCTCGCGGTCCACATCCCGATGGCGACGGCCTTCCTCGGCTTCGGCTGGCTGCGCTTCGGCGACGGCTCAGGGCTGGCGACCTTCGCCGGGATGTACCTCGGCTTCCAGCTCTACTACTACTTCCTCCACCGCGCGCTCCATCACCGGGCGCTCGTCCGCTTCCATCGCTGGCACCACCGCTCGCGGGTGACGACGCCGCTGACCGGGCTGTCGATGGGCTTCGTCGAGGCGCTCGGCTACGCGGTCGGCTTCTACGTGCTCCCCGCGGCGCTCTCGCAGCTCGGCGCGGCGCCGTGGCTCGCCTTCGACGGCTGGCTCGCGTACATGGTCTTCAACAACTTCGGCAACATCGTCGGTCACGGGAACTTCGAGCTCGGCTCGCCGATCACGCGGTCACGCGTCGTCGCGATCTTCCAGCCGCCCTTCGTCTTCCACGCGCTCCACCACGCCCGCTGGGTCGGCCACTTCGGCTTCGCCTCGGCCGGCTACGACGCCCTCTTCGGCACGGAGTTCGCGGACTGGCGCGAGCTCCACCGCCGCGTCTACGCCGGGAGCCCGCTGCCGTACCTGAAGTTCCGCGGCGGCGCGGCGTCGCGCGACGCGTAGGGCTCTCGTCAGCCCTCGCTCGGTGACGGCGGATCTGGCGGCATGACCAGGTCAACGCCCGCCTCGTGACAGCCGACGCAGCCAGGCGCGCCGCGCTCGGCGATCGTCGGCGGGCCGTCCTCGGCGACCGCGAAGGTCTCGTACCACAGCCAATTGTCGCCCGGGTCGCCCGCGTCATCGGGGTCATTGGGGTCGTCGGCGACCTTGACCATCAGGGCGAGCCCCTTGAGGGTCTCGAGGTCGGGCTCGTAGATCTCGCGGACCGCCGCGGCGCCGATCGGGTGTCGCGCGGCCTCGGCCGCCAGCGAGGCGTCGAGCGTCGGGTTGAGGAAGATCCGCGCGCCGCCGTGATCGCCGGTCGGGCGCGCCTCCGACTGCGGGATCCAGCCGCGGTAGCCGTCGCCCCGGAGCCAGGCGCCGATCGCCGTGACGTCGGCGGGCGGGCGCTCCGTCGCCGGCGCCTCCGCGAGCGGCGCGTCGTCGAGCGACAGCGGCCCAGGCCACCCTCCCAGGAGACCTTCAGGTTCATGGTGCTTCCTCTCCAGCTCGGAGGCCGTGACCCGAAGAGGTCGCACCACACCCGGAGTGGCGCAGATGGCCGAAGACGCAGGGTCCCCTGCAGCAAACCCGGTGATCCCAATGGGACACAGGTTCGGGGCCCAGCGGCTTCGACTCCCCCCAACTCCACTTCCTCCAGAACGCACGGCTGACGCCCCACACCCGACGCGCAGCGAACATGACGCGCGCGATGTCATCAACCGCGTCATGACCGGGCTCAACTTCCCCCCTGCTTCCGGTGGTATACGCGCCTATATGGCCCGCGGCGTCGCCGGACGCCCCAGGCTTGAGGAGGCGTCCGTGCATCCCCGCCGTGACCCCGTGACCCCGATCCTGCTGGCGGCCGTCTGGACCTTCGCCGCCGCGGTGCCCACTCTGCTGCTCAGCAGGCTGGAGCTCCCGGTCGCGTCGATCTGGCTGGCCAACATCACGGCCATCCTGCTCATCCTGAAGCACTCGAGCAGCCCCCGGTGGAGCCTCCACCTGGGCGCGGCCATCGGCATCTTCGCGGCCAACCTGGCCGGCGGCA
>JAGQIT010000408.1 GCA_020431135.1 Myxococcales bacterium
GCGGGCGCCGGCGCGGCCGGCCTGCGACGGACGTTCGGCGCCGGCGCCGGGTTCTTCTACCGCCTCGCCTTCGTCGCGCTCTGCGCTGTCGGCGGGACGCTCAGCCTCGCCGACGTCCTGCGGATCACCGACCTCGGCGTCGTCCTCGCGGCGGAGCTCCAGCTCATCGGGCTCATCGCCCTGCTCCCCCGCGTCTTCGGCCGCGACGGCGTCGACGACCGCGACGACGCGTGATTCGACCGCGGCGCGGCGATGTCGCGCCGCGATGACCTCTCACGGAGGAATCACCCCCATCCCGCGATGGCGGCGAGGCGATCCACCGGGGGCTCGAGGCCACGGCCGTTAATCACTCTGGAGCCAAGCGCCAGCCCCGCGCCGCGCCGCCGCAGAGGCGACTTGCCGAGAATCGCCTCCGTTTGTAGCTTGAGAATATGGATCGCTCGATTCGCCTCGCATCACTGCTCGGGCTCGTCGTTGCTGTCGGATGCAACGGGTCTACAGAAGATACCGACACTGACAGTGCTACCGCGACGGAGTCCTCCAACACCGACGCGACGACCGGCAAGAGCACGGGCACCGACGGCACCAGCGGCACCGACGGCTCGGGTTCGACGGGCACCGGGGCGGAGTTCGTGCCGATCCCCGCCCGCGACATCGTCCTCGAGCGCGTCCAGGCCAACCAGGCGGTCGGCGTCGACATCGCGAAGGACGGCTACTGGGTCGAGGGGAAGGACCGCTCGTCCTACCTCCTGCAGGATCGCCTGATGCTGCTCCGCGGCTTCTGGAAGGTGAGTGCGAATTGGCAGCCGCGGAAGATCCGGGCGCACCTCACCGTCACCTACCCGGACGGCACCGTCCACGAGGACGACCAGGTCGTGATGATCGAGGAGGACTCCTTCGAGGGCGACCTCAAGCGGACCTTCTACTTCGGCCTCATGCCCGAGCAGGTCGTCCCCGGCATCGACTTCGAGATGAGCCTGTGGGAGACGGCGCCCGGCTACGAGGGGACCGACGAGCCGAACCCCGCGCCGGTCATCCCGCTCGACGGCCCCGGCCTCGTCGGCGTCGAGAACAGCGACCAGATGATGGAGGTCGTGCTCGTCCCCTTCAACTACAACTTCGGCGACTGCCAGACGACGCCAGACACGTCGGAGAAGACGATGCAGCTCTTCTACGACTACATGTACATGCAGGACCCGGTCGATCGCCTGACGATCCACATGCACGACCCGGTCGACTGGAACACCGAGCTGACCAACTTCAACCAGCTCAACGAGTTCATGAGCGGCATGCGCTTCGACGAGGGCGCCGGACCGCACGTCTTCTACTACGGCCTGATCGACGCGTGCTCCGGCGGTGTCGGCGGCGCCGGCGGCAAGGCCTACGGGATCCCGAACATCCCGCCCGAGCAGGGCCAGGCCTACCAGCGGGTGTCGTCGGGGCTGTCGCTGAGCAACAACGTCGAGTGGTCGGCCGAGACCTTCGTCCACGAGGTCGGCCACTCGCTCGGGCGCGCCCACATCAACTGCGGCGGCGCGGCCGGCTACGACCCGACCTACCCCTTCCCGAGCGGCGAGGTCGGCGAGTGGGGCTTCGGCGTCATCGACTACGGCATGCGCCACCCGACGGTGAACAAGGACTACATGACCTACTGCCACCCGACCTGGGTCGGCAACTGGGCGTGGTCGAAGCTCTACCCGGTCATCAAGACGCTCACCCAGTGGTCCTACGAGGCCCCGCCGGCGCCCGGCGACGACATCTACGGCGGCTCGCTCCTCGTCGGGTCGGTCTACGAGGACGGCCACTCGACCTGGATCACCGTGCCCGGCTCGATCCTCGACGACGACGAGCTCAGCGCGACCGACTCGATCGAGCTGATGGCCGGCGGCGACGTGGTCGCCAGCCAGCGGGCGAAGGTCCAGTACCTCCCGGACAACGACATCAAGCAGGTCGTCATCGAGCTCCCGGAGAACTTCGAGGCGGTGACCGACTTCCGCCACGTCGCCGGCGACGAGGCCAAGACGATCGCCATCGACGAGGTGTCGATGCACCACCAGTCGCGGGCGATCCGCACCAAGTAGCGAGCGGCGCGGCCCGCCCGCAGGGGAGCCCCCGGTCCACGCCGGCGGGCTCCTCCGCGTTCTCAGGCGTCGATGCGGGAGAGCCGGCCGCGCGGGATGCTGGATGCCGGAAAAAATTGCCCGCGTCGCCGCGTGCGCCGTCGCTATCCTCGGCCCGTGCCTGCGACGATCCGCGGAGTCTCCGGGCCGGTGGTCGAGGTCGCGTTCACCGGTGACGGGCCGAGTTTACTGCCGCCGCTCGGCTCGCTCCTCCGCACCGTCCGCCGCGGCGGCGGCCTCCACGAGGCGCTCCTCCTCGAGGTCGCGCGCCACAGCGACCACGACCGCGTCCAGGCGATCGCATTCGGCGACACCCGCGGCCTCGTCGTCGGCGAGGTCGTCGAGAGCACCGGCGAGCCGCTGCGCGTGCCGGTCGGCGAGAACGTCCGCGGGCGGATCCTCAACATGCTCGGCACGCCGCTCGACGGCGGCCCGGCGATCGAGGGGCCGACGCGGCCGATCCTCCGGCCGTCGACGCCGCTCCTCGAGCGCCGCGCGCCGAAGGAGATCTTTGAGACAGGTCTGAAGATCCTCGACCTCCTGGCGCCGATCCCCCGCGGCGGCAACACGGGGCTCTTCGGCGGCGCCGGCGTCGGCAAGACCGTGCTGATGATGGAGCTGATGCACAACACCGTGCACCAGCACCACGGCGTCTCGGTCTTCGCCGGGATCGGCGAGCGCTCCCGCGAGGCCCGCGAGCTCTGGCTCGAGATGGAGGAGACCGGGGTCCTCGGCGACGTCGTCCTCGTCTACGGGCAGATGGGCGAGACCCCGGGGATCCGCTTCCGCACCGGCGCCGCGGCGCTGACGATCGCCGAGCACTTCCGCGACGAGGCCGGCCAGGACGTCCTCGTCTTCATGGACAACGTCTTCCGCTTCGTCCAGGCCGGCAACGAGGTCAGCGGCATGCTCGGGCGCTCGCCGTCGCGGGTCGGCTACCAGCCGACGCTGGCGACCGAGGTCGCGTCGCTCGAGGAGCGGATCGCGTCGACCGGGCGCGCGGCGATCACCAGCATCCAGGCGATCTACGTCCCCGCCGACGACATCACGGATCCGGCGGTCGCCGAGCTCTTCGGCCACCTCGACTCGTTCCTCGTCCTCTCGCGCGAGGCCGCCAGCGAGGGGCTCTACCCCGCCGTCGACCCGCTGCGCTCGTCGTCGACGCTGCTCGTCCCCGAGGTCGTCGGCCGCCGCCACGCCAGCGTCGCCGCGGCGGTCCGCAAGACCCTGTCGAAGTACGAGGAGCTCCGCGACGTCATCGCCCTGATGGGCATGGACGAGCTGACGATCGACGATCGCCGCGCGGTCGTCCGCGCCCGCCGGCTCCGCCGCTTCCTGACCCAGCCCTTCTCCGTCACCCAGTCCTTCACCGGCACGCCCGGCGCCTACGTGCCGCTGGCGGCGACCCTCGACGGCTGCGAGGCGATCCTCGAGGGCCGCTGCGACGACCTCCCGGAGCACGCCTTCTACATGGGCTCGACCCTCGACGCGCTCCTCGAGGCGGCGGCGAAGAATTCGGCCAAGGGCGCGAGCAAGGCCGCGGACACGAGCCAGGGCACGAGCCGCGCCGCGGGCAAGGGCACGAGTGAGACCCCGACCGCGAGCGAGGCCGCGAGCGAGGGCACGCGCGGCGCCGCGGA
>JAGQIT010000409.1 GCA_020431135.1 Myxococcales bacterium
GGCGCTCGCCGGCCTCGACGATCCCGACCTCCGCGATCGCCACCGTGACGGCTTCCTCGCGCTCCTCGACGCGCCGAAGCCGGCCGGCGCCTTCGTCGAGATGGCGGCGATCCACGGGCTCACCCCAACCCTCAAGCGTGGCGACGGCGCGGTCGTCGTCTCGCTCACCATCCCGGCGGAGTGATCGAGACGATGGCCGCATCCAAACCCTACACGGTCCGCTTCGTCGAGAACGACCAGGAGGTCGTGATCACCGGCAGCCTGCGCCCGGAGAGCGCCGAGGCGATGGCCGACGTCCGCGGCTGCCTCGACGGCGCCGCCGCCTCCGTCGCCGGGATCCTCTTCGTCAACCTCAAGCGCCTGCGCTACCTCAACTTCGTCGGCTTCCAGGAGCTCGGCCGCTTCGTCCGCGACGCCGGCGAGCGCTGCCCCGATCTCAAGATCAAGCTCGTGATCTCGAGCGTCGTCCCGTGGGCGCCGCAGCGCTTCGCGCTCCTCCCCGAGCTCTTCGAGAACGTCATCGTCGAGCAGTACGACCGCGCCTTCTACCCGGGCCAGGGAGTCATCGAGAACGACGCGCTGATCCCCGTCCTGCGCACGCAGACGAGCATCATCTGGCACCACGAGCGCGACCTCCTGCGCGAGCACGGCCTCAAGGAGGGGATGAAGGTCGCCGACATCTGCTGCGGCATCGGCGACTTCGCGGTGCTCATGCGCAAGGAGTTCAGGCCGACGCGGATCGTCGCCGTCGATCACTCGCGGCCCTTCCTCCAGTACGCGACGCAGGTCGCCAAGGAGTTCGGGATCGCCGACATCGAGTACGTCTTCGGCGACGCGACCAACCTCTTCCTCGAGGACGACGCCTTCGACTTCGTCACCTCGCGCCTGTCGCTGCAGGTCTTCGATCAGCCGGAGAAGATCCTCCGCGAGCTCATGCGGATCTGCAGGCCGGGCGGGCGGGTCTACCTGACCAACGAGATGATGTCGCACAACTACGGCTACCCGCGGCACGAGAGCGTCAGCTGGACCTACCAGCAGATCAACGACATGTGCGCCGAGCTCGGCATGGACCTGTCCTTCGGGCCGAAGATGTACTCGCTGCTGACCGACCTCGGCTTCGAGGACATCCTCGTCGAGACCGTCGACATCACCAACCGCAACACGGCCGTCGAGGACTTCGCGCGGGTGATCGAGAGCTGGGAGGGCTACGTCACCGGCGAGCTGTCGACGGCGACCAAGCAGCCGTCGGAGATGGTCGAGCGCCTGCGCTCGGGGCTCCGCGATCACGTCTACACGATCACCTCGCGGCGGGGCTACGCGACCTGGCCGCTCTACATCGCCTCGGGGCGCAAGCCGTCGTCGTCGGCGGCGCGGCGCAGCCGGAAGGCGGCGAGCTAGCAGCCTATGGCCGACCGCGACCGCACCCCTCGAGGCCGCGCGCTGGCGGCAGCGTCGGCGCCTGGTGTAGACCTGAGGAGGCCGGCGCAGGGGTGCGCGCCGAGCTAGGGAGACGCCCATGCCGAGGTCCTCGTTCCGCACCAAGCTCGTTCTGGTCGCCGGGATCTCGGTCGCGGCCGGCCTCCTCCTCAGCGGCGGCGCCGCCTACGTCGGCATCCAGAGCCTCGGCCGCGACGCCGGCGAGGAGACCCGCAAGGGCCTGCGCTACGCCAGCCAGGAGTACCTGCGCAAGCACATCGGCAACGTCGCCCAGCGCCTGAGCATCGAGGTCGATCGCGCCGAGAGCGAGCTGGCGACGCTCGGCGCCATCTCGCAGGAGCTGATCGATCACCGCGACGAGCTGCGGCCGGTCCTCGACGCCGCCGCCAAGGCGCCGCCCTTCGCCGACAAGCTGGTCTACGACCCGAAGGGGAACTGGGCGCAGAACGGCCCCGACGAGCCGGCGACCGTGACCGTGTGGGGCTACCTCCTCAGCGATCCGGCGCCGGAGGAGGAGGACGCACGGGCGAAGCCCAAGGGCGGCGAGGCGGCGGAGCCCGAGCCGGAGCCGGCGAAGATCGTCCGCGAGGACGTCGCCCAGGCGATCGACGACACGGCGCTGATGGATCTGGTGATGCCGCCGCTCCACCGCTACGGCGCCAACAAGCTCCAGATCTACTTCGTCGGCCCGACCGAGCGGCCGTTTGCCCGCTTCTATCCGTACAAGAAGCTCGCTGAGTACCTCGACGAGGGCGCCCCTGGTCACAACGAGACGATGTTCTGGGACTTCTTCTTCCCGGGCATCGTCGCCGGCTGGCAGAAGTGGATCGGCGACAGCGCGCGGATGGGCGACGCCCTCGGTCAGATCACCCTCACCGCGCCCTACGACGACGCCGCCGGCGGCGGGCCGATCGTCACGCTCTTCCAGCCGCTGTGGAACAGGGCCCGCGATCACTTCGCCGGCGCCCTCGGCTACGACCTCACGCTCAAGGGGATCATCGACTACGTCGAGGAGGTCAAGCTCTTCGGCAGCGGCTTCGCGTTTCTCGCCCAGGACAACGGCAACGTCTTCGCGATCAACGACGCTGGCCGCGAGCGCCTCGGGCTGAGCACCGAGGCGGCGGGCGGCAGCGGCGTCAACATATTCGAGCAGTACCTGAACAAGAGCAGCGAGCCGACGGTTCAGACGCTGGCGCTGCCGGCCGGCGACAAGCCGGTCTTCCTCGAGGTCGAGCTCGGCGGCCACGAGCACGTCGTCGCCCTCCAGCGCCTCGATCCCTTCAACGCCTGGACCGGCGGCGAGGAGATCCACGAGGCCCGCTGGGTCGTCGGCTTCGTCGTCCCGGCCGAGGAGATCTACGCCGCCCTCGCGGCCGCCGAGGCGGCCGTCGCCGCGAGCTCGAACAAGGTCCTCGTCTACCAGGTCGGCATCACCCTGGCGACGCTCGCGGTCGTGCTCCTCGGCCTCATCCTCGTCGCTCGCCGCCTCACGGCCAGCCTCGTCACCCTGTCGAGGGGCGCCAAGCGGATCGCCGAGAAGGACTACACGGTCACCGTCCCGGTCGAGACCAACGACGAGATCGGCGGCCTCAGCAAGGTCTTCAACCAGATGGTCAGCGAGATCCGCGAGCACACGGAGAACCTCGAGGGCCTGGTCAAGCAGCGGACGGCGGAGCTCGAGGACGCGAACCGCGAGATCGTCGCCCTCAACGATCGCCTCAAGGAGGAGAACCTGCGCATGGGCGCCGAGCTCGACGTCGCCCGCCGCCTGCAGATGATGGTCCTGCCGGCGACCGCCGAGCTCGAGGCGGTCCGCGAGCTCGACATCGCCGGCTTCATGCAGGCCGCGGACGAGGTCGGCGGCGACTACTACGACGTCCTCCAGGGCTCGCGCGCGCTCAAGCTGGCGATCGGCGACGTCACCGGCCACGGCCTCGAGTCCGGCGTCCTGATGCTGATGGTCCAGACCGCGGTCCGCACGCTCCTCGCCAGCGACGTCGCCGATCCGCGGCGCTTCCTCAGCCTCGTCAACCAGGTCATCTGCGACAACCTCGCGCGCACCGGCGTCGACCGGACTCTGACCCTCTCGCTCCTCGACTACAAGGACGGCGTCCTCGTCCTCGCCGGGCAGCACGAGGAGGTGATCATCGTCCGCGTCGACGGCACCGTCGAGCGCATCGACACGATGGACCTCGGCATGCCGATCGGCCTCGACCCCGACATCGAGGCGTTCATCGACCTCAAGGAGCTCCCGCTCGCGGTCGGCGACGTCGTCGCCCTCTACACCGACGGGATCACCGAGGCCGAGGACCCGAACGGCGAGTTCTACGGCATCGAGCGCCTGTGCGCCTGCTTGGAGCGCGGGCGGGAGCTCAGCGCCGACGCCCTCCGCGACGCTTTGATCGCGGACGTCATGGCCCACATCGGCGCCGGCAAGCTCCTCGACGACATCACCACCGTGATCCTCAAGCGGATCGCCTAGACCACCACACTCCCCCTCAAGGCACCCCATGGACGAACGAATCGGCGACTTCCCCGACCTCGCAGAGCTCGACGCCGAGGTGGCGATCGAGCTCTTCCCCGAGTCCTTCGAAGTCCGCTGGGACCTCTGCGGCGCGACGGCGGACTTCTTCGCCTCGTACTTCTCGCAGATGCCCTCGTGCGGCGCGGACGACGACGTCCTCCAGGCGGAGGTCGAGAACGCGATCTCTTACGTCCTCAACGAGGCGGTGGAGAACGCGGTGAAGTTCCAGTACGGCGGGACGATCACCGTCCGCGTCGGCGTCTACGAGCGCTCGCTGGTCTTCGAGGTCAGCAATTGGATCTCGACGGCCGCGGCGAACGCGCTTCGGCCGCGTTTGCGTGAGCTGATCGAGGGAGACGCCCAGGAGATGCTCCTGCAGCGGGTCGAGGAGAACGCCGCGAACCCCGAGGCCGGCGTCTCGGGGCTCGGCTTTCTCACCATGATCACCGACTATGACGCCCAGCTCGGCTGGCGGCTCCGCGCCCCTGAGGGGGAGGGCGAGCGCCTCCAGTTCCACACGATGGCCCGCCTGCCGATCTTCAGGACCTAAACCATGGAAGTCCGCGACTCCGCCTACCGCGTCTGGTTCGACCCGAGCTGCTCGACGGTCTACTTCGAGGGCTCGCTGCGCCTGGGGACGGCCGACTACCAGCCGATCACGCGCCTCCTCCACGACGTCCTCGATCAGGACCCGGAGTACCTCACGCTGCACATGCTCGAGCTGAGCTTCCTCAACTCGTCGGGGATCAACACCCTCTACAAGTTCGCGATCGCCCTGCGCAAGCAGGGGCGGACCCAGGTGACGGTGCGCGGGACCACGGCGATCCCCTGGCAGACGAAGTCCCTCGCCAACCTGAAGAAGTTCCTGCCGACCATCGAGATCGAGATGGAGGGCGACTAGCGACGGGCTGCTAGCGCCTGCGGGCGACGACGATGATGTCGCCGCTGCCGTCGTAGGCGCGGCCGCGGTAGTCGGCGAGCCAGCGCAGCGGCTCGAAGCCGGCGCGCCAGAGGAGATGCTCGAGCTCGTAGCGGTAGATCCAGCGCATCTGCACCGCCTCGACGCCGAGCTCGTCGCCGGCGGCGGTGATGAAGCGGAAGCGGACGTCCATCGTCTGCGTGACGCGATCGCGGCGGACGGCGTAGGTCCGGGTGATCGTCTGGCCGTCGAGCTCGAAGGGCGGCTGCGGCGTCTCCGGATCGTCGACGGCCATGCGCGCGAGGTCGGGGTCGAAGACGTCGAGGGCGAGCCAGCCGTCGCCGCGGAGGTGATCGCGGATCCGCGTCAGCGCGGCGAGCTGGGCGTCGACGGTCAGCAGGTGCATGAAGGCGCGGAAGGGGGCGGTGGCCAGGGCGAAGTCGCGGCGATCGAGGTCGAGCGCCTCCATGTACCCCTGGACGAGCGTGAGGTTGGCCGGCGGGTCCTTGGCGCGGAGGACCTCGAGCATCGCCGGCGACGGGTCGACGCCGACGCAGGGGAGGCCGGTGCGGGCGATCGGCAGGAGCACGCGTCCGGTGCCGCAGCCGAGCTCGAGGACGGGGCCGCCGCGCTCGGCCGCGAGCGCTGCGTAGAACTCGCGATCGCCGGAGTCGTCGCGGATGTCGGCGTATTGGGCGTCGTAGGTCGACGCGATCAGGCGCTCGTAGTCGAGGGGCATCACACCTCGCTCCGCATCAGGAGGTAGTAGAGGACGCCCGAGGCCGCGACGCCGCTGAACCACGCGCCCTGGGCGAGGAACGCGAGGCTCGGGACGACGTAGCCGACGCCGACGACCAGGAGCCCGGCCACCGTGGCGATGATCGCCTTGGGGTTGAAGCCGCCCTTGTAGCGGTAGGGGCCGCGGCTCTCGTAGAGGCCGGGGAGGTCGAGCTCGGCGCGGCGGACGAGCCAGTAGTCGGCCATCAGCACCCCGCCGACGGCGCCGAGGAGGCCGGAGTAGGAGACGAGCCAGCCGATGTAGACGTCGAGGAGGAGCCACGGGCACAGGAGGACGCCGAGGACCGCCGCGACCATGCCGCCGCTTCGGAAGTTGAGGGCCCGCGGGAAGGCGTTGGCGAAGGAGTTCGCCGGCCCGACGACGTTGGCGGCGATGTTCGTCGACAGGGTGGCGATCGCCAGGGTCAGCATCGCTAGGAAGGCGAGGGCGGTGGAGTCGCTCTCGCCGGCGATCTTGACGACGAGGGCGACCGGATCCCAGATCGCGTCGCCGTAGAGGATGACCGTCGCCGCGGTGACGACGACGCCGATGAACGAGAAGAGGACCATCGTCGGCGGCAGCCCGAGGAGCTGGCCGGCGACCTGCTCGCGCTGCGATCGGCCGTAGCGCGTGAAGTCGGGGATGTTGAGCGAGAGCGTCGCCCA
>JAGQIT010000410.1:0-4040 GCA_020431135.1 Myxococcales bacterium
ATTGCGGCGTGCCGCAGGCGCTCGAGTGCTTTCGCGTGGCGCGGAAGGTGCTGGAGGAGGAAGGGGTGTGACGGCGCCGGCGGGCCATCACTGATATAGGAATAATAGCCTATTTTGCGTCCAGGCGCAAGCCTGAAGCCGGTGGCTTTCGGGTTCGATCGGCATTTTCCGGTTCGTGGGTTCGCTGGCGCCGGCCGGATGGGTGCCTGATCGTCGAGAGGCGTGTTTTTTCAACGGGTTGAGGGGCGCCGGGTTCGTTGGCTCGGGCTCGGGTTCGATCGTCGTTTCGGTGGGTTCGATCGTCGAAATCGCGGGTTCGTTCGTCGATTCCGCGGGTTCGTTGGCTGTGCGATGTCGCGGAATCCGCGCCATCACGAATCGTTATGTCGCGTTTATCGCGACATTTTCGGGCGGGCTGTCGCGGAATCCGCGACAACCCGAGCCGATTGGTTGCATTGGATGCGCCAACCCGGGCCCGTTGCAGGTCCAAAGTGCCCCGAGCCAGGTGGTCGGGGAGCTCGACCGGGGGGCGGGCATAAGCATTCGTGATGAGGTGAACCGGTGCCCTTCAGGAGCCCGGCAGGGGCGTCGGGCCGGCAAACCGCCGCCGTTGGCCGCTGGCCTCGATCAGCTCCCGGAATTCCAGCGGCTCCGGATCGGCGGAGACGGCGTGGAAGCGCAGGCGTCGATCCTCGATCTGGACCGCCGTCAGCACGCCGGTGAAGAAGCAGCCGCTGTCGACGCCGACCCTGTGCGGCAGCACCTCGGGCCCCTGCGGGGTGTGGCCGTGGACCACGGCGAAGCCATGGGGCCAGTCGGTGGCGTCGAGGAAGGGCTCGCGGATCCAGAGGAGGTCGTCGAGGGTCTGGGCTGCGAGTGGCCGGTCCGGGGCGATGCCGGCATGGGCGAAGACGTAGTCGCCGATGACCCGGTGGCTGGCGAGCCCGGATAGGAGGGCGGCCAGGGTCGCGAGGTCCGGTTGCTCCTCGTCGGTCGGGGGAGCGACCAGGTCCGGGGCGGGGGTCATGCCGGGCAGCCGGCTGCCGCCCCGCCGGAGCCAGTGGCCCAGTGCGGCAGGATCTGGCGGCTCCCCGAGACGATCGAGGAGGAGCTCGTCGTGATTACCGAGCAGCAGGTGCACCGGCACCTCCGGCTCGAGCCGCCGGCCTATGTCGGGCAGACGTCGTAGCACGCCCGGGCTGTCCGGGCCCCGGTCGACATAGTCGCCGAGCATGACCAGCTCCGCGCGGCGACCCCGGCGGCGGGCGTCGTCGACGACTTCCGCCAGCACCGCCAGCATGGCGTCGAGCTGGGCCGGGCAGCCGTGCACGTCGCCGATGGCGAGCAGCGTGGCACCCGGTGGCGCCGCTCGGGGTGCTGGCTCCCAGTCGGAGCGAAAGACGTGCATGCAAGTTCTCCAGGAAACCGGCACTTTTTTTGGCTTTCAGGATTTGCCGGAAGTCCACAGGCTGGACCAGAGGGAGTTGCGGGCGGCTTCCTGCGAGGGGCGGGAATCGGCTAGGATGGCCGCATGGCAAACGACTACCATCTGACCAGCCAATGGCGGGTGCGGGGCTCGCCCGACGAGGTGGCCGCCATCCTGCGCGAGCCCATGGATCTCGTGCGCTGGTGGCCGGAGGTCTATCTGGACGTGCGGGTCGAGGAGGCGGATGGCGGGCCGGTCGTCCACGTCCTGACGCGCGGCTTCCTGCCCTACATGCTAAGCTGGCAGTTTCGCGAGGTGGAACGTGACTGGCCGCGCGGGGCGTCGATCGAGGCTCATGGCGATCTCGTCGGCCGTGGCACCTGGACGCTGGTGCGGGAGGGGCCCGAGACGGTTGCCACCTATGACTGGCGGGTGCGGGCCGAGAAGCCCTGGCTTCGCCGCCTCGCACCGCTCCTCCAGCCGCTCTTCGCCTGGAACCACCGCTGGACGACGCCGCGCGGCGAGCAGGGGCTCCAGCGCTACCTCCGGGCGAGGCACGGGCGCCTCCCCGCGCTCGTCGGCGCGCCCGAGGCCCTCCCCGCGTCCGCGTCCGCGCCCGCCGAGCGCCTCCCCCTCGCCGCCTAGGCCTCCGACGACATGACCACAAGGACACCCGCCATGAAGCTCCGCCACAGCGTCGTCATCCGCCGGCCGATCGCCGAGGTCTTCGCCTTCGTCACCGACCTCCGCAACGAGACCCGCTGGCAGCCCGAGATCCGCTGCGTCACCCTCGAGGGGCCGATCGAGGAGGGCGCGATCTTCCGCGAGGAGCGCGTCACCTTCGGCCGCCGCTTCGCCTGGCGCTTCCGGATCACCCGCTTCGACCCGCCGCGGGCGATCACCATCGAGACGATCAGCATGTCCGCGGGCGCCCTCCCCTACCGCGGCAGCCGGCGCTTCGTCGCCGTCGCCGGCGGCACCGAGGTGATCGAGGAGGGGGAGCTCGCGCTGCCATGGGCGCTGCGGCCCTTCGCGCCGCTCCTCGCCCGGCTGTCGCAGCGGCCCGTCCGCCAGGCCTACGCGCGCCTCAAGGGGATGCTCGAGGCGACGCCCGAGCTGCCGGTGCGGATCGCCGCGCGCCGCGTCGCGGCGTAGTCGTCGATTCGCCAGGCTGCTAAGGTCGCCCGCGGAGGTGACCATGGAGGTCCATTATCTCGAGATCGTGACACCCGACGTCGACGCGACGTGCGGCGCCCTGGAGCGGCTGCACGCCGTCGCCTTCTCCCAAAAACCCGAGGCCGCCCTCGGCGGCGCCCGGACGGCGCGCCTCACAGGCGGCGGCATGATCGGCGTCCGCGCCCCTATACACGCCGCCGAGGAGCCCGTGACGCGGCCCTACGCGCTCGTCGCCGACATCGACGCGGCCGTCGCCGCAGCCGCGGCCGCGGGCGCTCAGATCGCCGTGCCGCCGATGCCGATCCCGGGGTTCGGTCGCTGCGCGATCTACTTCCTTGGCGGCGTCCAGCACGGGCTCTGGCAGCGCTGAGCCGAGCGGCCGCGAGACCTCAGTCCATCAGCATCGCGAAGCGGGCGACCTCGACGAAGCCGAGGCGCGCGAGGATCGGCGCCGAGGTGCCGACGATCGCGTGCGAGGTCGCGACCGTGATCCCGCGGGCGGCCGCGTCGAGCAGGCGGGCGCGGACGAGGGCGCGGTAGAGGCCGGCGCCGCGGGCCTCGGGGAGAACGACGCCGCCGAGCATGAACACCGAGCGTTCGAAGTGGACGGCCCCGGCGACCCCGGCCCAGGGCCCGTCGCCGACGCGGGCGAGGTAGAAGCGGTGGCCGTCGCTGGCGGCGGCGCGGCGGTGGTAGTCGAGCAGCGGCCCCGGGTCGACGCCCCACCCCTGCGCCATGACGGCGACGAACTCGTCGACGCCGGCCGCGTCGATCGCCCGGACCTCGACCCCGACGGGCGCGGCGATCTCGGCGGCCGCGGTCGCGGTCTCGCGGGCGACCGCGGCGGTCTCCTCCCGCCGCAGCCCCCGGGCCTCGAGGCGCGTGGCGAGGTCCAGCGGGCGGGCGCTCGGGAAGACCGACCAGCGGAAGCGGATCCCGCGATCGCGGTAGCCGGCGATCGTCCGGTCGATCACCGCGTCGGCCTCGTCGTCGGCGAGGATCGACAGGGCGACCTCGTTGAGCCCGCCTTCGCGGAAGCTCGGGGTGACGAGCTGCCACCAGCCGGGGCGCTCGATCACCTCCATCCCAGGGATCGCCACCCGGCCGTCGCGCGGGCGCTCGAAGAGCTCCGCGCGCAGCTCCGCCGGGCTGAGTCCGCCGAGGCCCCGGTCGACGGCGAGGCGCTGCGGAAGGTCGGTCATCATCAGTCCCCCCGCTCCCCGGCCGGATCCGGGGCGCGCTCAGGCCACGCCGGGCTGTCGTCGATGCTCTGGCGGTCGTCGCCGTAGTTCACGGGCATCACCTCGGGGCTCCAGGCCCCCTCCGAGCGGGCGATGAAGGCCGCGGCCGTGTGATCGCCGATGACGTTCACGGTCGTCCGCGCCATGTCGAGGATCCGATCGACGCCGAGGACCACGGCGATCCCCTCCGGCGGCAC
>JAGQIT010000410.1:4119-8745 GCA_020431135.1 Myxococcales bacterium
GAGAGGACCATGACGACGACCTGCTGGCCGAGGTCGAGGTCGACGCCGAAGACCTGGCAGAGGAAGATCACCGTGATCCCCTCGAAGAGCGAGGTGCCGTTCATGCACATCGTCGCCCCGAGCGGGAGGACGAAGCCGGCGATCTTCGGCGGCACGCCGAGGTCGCGCTCGGCGACCTCGAGGTTTGTCGGCAGCGTCGCCGAGCTCGACGAGGTCGAGAAGGCGGTGACGATCGCCGCGCGGATCCGGGCGAAGAACTCGAGCGGTCGCACGCCGATGACGAAGGCGATGATCAGCGACATGGTCACGCCGACGTGGAGCGAGAGCGCGCCGAGGACCGTGCCGACGTAGATCCCGAGCGGCTCGAGGAGGACGAAGCCGAAGCGCGAGGTGACGCCGAAGATCAGGCCGGCGACGCCGTAGGGCGCGAGGCGCATCGACACCTCGACGATCTTGGTCACCGTGTCGTTGAGCGCCTCGAGGAAGGCGATCATCGTCTCGCCGCGATCGCGGCGGATCAGCGTGACCGCGGCGCCGAAGACGAGCGCGAAGAAGATGAGCCCGAGCATGTCGCCGTCGACCGCCGAGCGCAGCGGGTTGCGGGTGACGATGCCGACGAAGGTGTCGATGCCGAAGGTCGTCGACTGGGCGGCGTCGATCTTCACCGAGGCGTCGCCGGCGTAGGCCTCGAGGAGGCCGCCGCGGATCTCGGGGGTGATCCGCGAGCCCGGGCGGATCAGGTTGACGAGAACGAGCCCCATCGTCGCCGCGAGCCCGGTGGTCCCGAGGAAGTAGGCGAGGGTCTTGCCCGCCATCTTGCCGACCCGACGGACGTCGCCGATGCCGGCGACCCCGAGGGCGACGGAGGCGAAGACGAGCGGCATCACCACCATAAAGAGGAGGCGGAGGAAGATCTGGCCGACCGGCCCCGCGACGTAGTGGTTCACCGCGGCGACCGCGGCGTGCTCGCCCCCGAGGCTGAGGTTCATGGCCGCCCCCGCGGCCGCGCCGACGACGAGCCCGAGGAGGATCTTGGTGTGCAGCTTCATCGCGCGCCGGCCATGGTAGGGCGGCGGCGCGCGCTTCGTCACCCACCCGCCGCGAGATCCCCTATCATGGGCCGCCCTCGATGTCCGCCGCTGAGACCGACGACGCCGCCCCCCGCGGGGAGGAGGCGCCCGCGACCCCCGCGGCGCCGGCCGAGCCCGCCGTCCTCGCGCCCGCCGCGGTCGATCGCCTCCTCGTCACCCTCCTCGTCGGCCTCTTCGCCCTCGTCGTCGTCCGCACGGCGTGGATGAGCGACGACGCCTACATCACGCTGCGCACGGTCGACAACTTCGTCAGCGGCTACGGCCTCACCTGGAACACCTTCGAGCGCGTCCAGGCCTACACCCACCCGCTGTGGATGTTCGTCCTCAGCGCCTTCTACTTCATCACCCGCGAGGCCTTCTTCACGTCGATCTTCGTCGGCCTGCTGACGTCGACGGCGGCGGTGCTCCTCCTCGCCCGGCGGATCATGCCGACGCCGCGGATCGCCCTCGTCGGCGTCCTCGCGCTGCTGCTCTCGCGCTCGTTCGTCGACTACTCGACCGGCGGCCTCGAGAACCCCCTCCTCCACCTCCTCCTCGCGATCTTCGTCGTCCGCGAGGCGAACCTCTACGGACCGACGCCGAGCCAGGACGATCCCGCCCGCCGCCGCCTCCACCTGACGATCATCGCGGCGCTGGTGATGCTGACCCGCCTCGACGCGATCCTCCTGATCGCGCCCGTCCTCGCCCTCGCCTACTGGCGCGTGCCCTGGCGCGAGGGCCTGAAGACGGCGGCCCTCGGCTTCCTGCCGCTCGTCCTCTGGGAGCTCTTCTCGCTGGTCTACTACGGCTTCGTCCTGCCGAATACGGCCTACGCCAAGCTCGGCCACGGGATCCACGACTGGCACCTCCTCAGCCAGGGCGTCATCTACTACATCCACCAGCTCAGCCACGATCCGCTGGCGCTGATGGTCACCACCGGGTCGCTGGCCGCGGCCGTCGCCTCCCGCGACCGCCGCTCCCTCCTCTACGCCCTCGGCATCGGCCTCTACCTCCTCTACATCCTCCGGATCGGCGGCGACTTCATGGCCGGGCGCTTCTTCACCGCGCCGCTCTTCCTCGCCGTCGCCACCCTCGGGCGGATCCCGCGGCGCCTGCCGACCTACGGCCTCGCCGGCGTCGCCGGCCTCGTCGCCCTCCTCGGCCTCGGCGTGTCGCAGCCGACGATCACCAGCGACCGCGAGTTCGGCGTCGAGGAGCGCGAGGGCCTCATCGATCGCGGCGTCGCCGACGAGCGCGCCTTCTACTACCCGCACTCCGGCCTCCTCCGCTACGTCCGCGGGGTCCGCATGCCGAGCCACCCGTGGCTGCGCGGGGTCAAGGGCCTGCGCAAGGCCCCCGAGCGCGTGCACGTGATGCTCGGGATCGGCATGATCGGCTACGTCGTCGGCCCCGAGGTCCGGATCATCGACATCTACGGCCTCGCCGACCCGCTGATCGCCCGCCTCCCGGCGAAGGCCGGCAAGGGCTGGCGGATCGGCCACTTCGACCGCCACGTCCCGGCCGGCTACGTCGAGACCCTCGAGGACGGCGAGGATCGCTTCGTCGACGCGAAGCTCGCCGAGTACAACCGCCAGCTCCGCCTGATCACCGCCGGGCCGATCTTCTCGGGCGAGCGTTGGGCGGCGATCTGGCGGATGAACACCGGCCGGCTCGACGACCTCATCGACGTCGACTTCTACCGCAAGCCGCTCTACAGCGAGCTCCCGGCCTACGCGCTGTCGCGGCCGAAGGACAACGGCTACGGCTGGGAGGAGATCGACACCTACCGGATCCCCAAGGAGGAGGGCCTGACGATCCGCTTCGCCGAGCGCCAGAAGAAGATCGGCCTCGACGTCTCCCTCGCCAACAACGACGACTACACCTTCCAGCTCATGCGCGAGGGCGAGGTCGTCACGACCCTCAAGGTCACGGCGAAGAAGCTCAAGGAGGGCGGCCTGCGCCGGATGGTCGTCGCCGTGCCGACGCCGATCCTCGCCCTCGGCTACGACGCCGTCCGCGTCCACGGCCTCGCCAAGGACGGCAAGTTCAGCGTCGGCCACCTGCTGCCGACAGACGCCAAGCCGGGCAAGGACGACGACACGAAGGACGAGGGCAAGGGCAAGGGCAAGGAGAAGGACAAGGGCGCGAAGAAGCCCGCCGCCAAGAAGCCGCCCGCCAAGAAGCCTGTCCCCAAGCCGGCCCCGGCGCAGCCCGACGCCGCGGAGCCCGCGACGACCGCGCCGACGACAGCGTCGACGACCGTGGGGCCGCCGAAGTAGCGCAGACCAGCGCCCGGCGTCGACGGCGGCCGTCGACGCCGCACATCCCCTTCGTCGCGGAGGGCCTCCGCGTCCGCCAACGTCGACGCGTCGAGGGAGAGGAGCGCCTCACGCCGCGGCGCGCGGCAGGGCGTGGACCGTGCGGCGATGATCCGTGACGATCAGCGTCCCGTCCGGCGGCGCCTCGATCACCCGGGTGAACCCGTCGACGCCGACACGGACGATGCCGACGACCGTCACCTCCTCGCCGACCTCGAGCACCCCCTCGGTGTACTTGAGCTTGCGGTTGAGGATGAACCGCTCTGGGTGCTCGTTGAAGCGCTCGAGCAACGCCAGCTCGTTCGCGTTCGGATCGTCGAGGAACCCGGAGCGGCTCGAATGGTCGCAGCCGGCGTCGATCTCCGCCCGCGCGACGCGGACAAGCACAGCTCCGCTCGAGTCGCGGACAACGAAGTCGACAGCTCGCCTGTCGCAGCCGATCGCCACCCACTGCTTCCTCTCGTCGTAGCCCTCCTCCTCATAGACGGCGACCCCATAGTGGACACAGCGGCGACCCGTGAGCGGACCGACGAGCTCGCCGTCGAGGAGCTCGATGCTCCCGGAGATCCGCGCGCGCGTGCCGATCTCGAGCTCGGCGATCGGCACGATCGGCACCGACCGGATGTGACGGCGCCTCTTCGCGGCGGGGTGGTTGTAGAGCGAGAAGCCGATCACGAGCAGCCCGACGACGAAGCAGAGCAAGATTTGGATGGACATCGAGAACCTCTCTTTGGGTCAAGCGCCCGGCCGACGCGTTGCGCCGCGCGACCAGACGATCCCGAGTTCGTCCGCGCCTCCCAGTCGTTGCTCGCGAAATTTCAAAGGAGTCGCCGACGCGTCGAACGGACGAGCGCGAGCGCGCACGTCCGCAGCGCCCTTCGCAAGCCGCAGCTCACCTCGCGGATCGACCTATCCGGAGGAGCAGGCCGAAGCGGCTACCCCTCGCCGCCGGGGTACCACTCGGCCGTGCGCACCTCGATCGCCGGCGTCTCGGCGAAGGCGCGGACGACCTCCTGCACGTCGGAGCCGCGGTAGTGGTAGGGGACGACCACCTTCGGCGCGAAGGCGCGGACGCAGTCGATCGCCTCGCTCGGCGGCATCGTGTAGGGCAGGTTCATGCACACGAAGGCGACGTCGACGTTCTCGAGCGCCCGCATCTCGCTTGTGCACTCGGTGTCGCCGGAGAAGTAGACGCGCTGGTCCCCCAAGCGGAGGATGTAGCCGTTGCCGCGCCCCTT
>JAGQIT010000411.1 GCA_020431135.1 Myxococcales bacterium
CCTCGCCGAGCGGCCCGCCCTGGTGCGGACACCGGTTGTCGAGCGCCCCGAACTCACCCTTGTAGTGCGTGAGCGCGATCGAGCGCGTCCCGGCGGTGACGGTCCGGACGCGCCCCTCGGGCACGTCCTCGGTCGACGCGACGCGATGCCATTCCAGACTCATGTCGAACTCCTGGCGCCCGCGTAGCGCACTCCGGCGAGGTCCGCGACCTCTCGTTTCCACGACGTCAGGTCGCGGCTCGAGAACCCCGACAACCGATCATGCCCGCACGCCCGGGCCAGCACGCACATGAGCGCCGTCGAGGCCTCGAAGAACCGACCGAGCCGCTTCGCCGACTCCTCGATCTCGAGGCGCTTGCGCAGGTGCTCCTTCTGCGTCGCGATGCCGACCGGGCAGTTGTTCGTGTGGCAGGCGCGCATGCCGAGGCAGCCGATCGCCTGGATCGCCGAGTTGGCGATCGCGATCGCGTCGGCCCCGAGGGCGAGCGCCTTGACGAAGTCGGACTCCGTCCGCAGGCCGCCGGTGATCACCAGCGTGACGTCGCCGCGGCGGCGGGCGTCGAGGTGCCGACGGGCGCGGGCGAGCGCGACCATCGTCGGCACCGAGATGTTGTTTTTGAAGATCTCCGGCGCCGCCCCGGTCGCGCCGCCGCGGCCGTCGAGGATGATGTAGTCGGCGCCGACCTCGAGGGCGAAGTCGACGTCGTCCTCGATGTGCTGCGCCGACATCTTGAAGCCGATCGGGATCCCGCCGGTCGCCTCGCGGACCTCGTCGGCGACGCGGCGGAAGTCGGCGACGCCGCGGAGGTCGGGGAAGGTCGCCGGGGAGATCGCCGGCGTGCCGGGCTCGAGGCCGCGGACCTCGGCGATCCTGCCGACGACCTTCTCCCCCGGGAGGTGGCCGCCCGTGCCGGTCTTCGCCCCCTGCCCGCCCTTGAAGTGGAAGGCCTGGCAGCGCCTCACCTTGTCCAAGGACCAGCCGAAGCGGGCGGAGGCGAGCTCGTAGAAGTAGCGGCTGTTGGCGGCCTGCTCGTCGGGGAGCATGCCGCCCTCGCCGGAGCAGATCCCGGTGCCGGCCCGCTCGGCGCCGCGGGCGAGGGCGACCTTGGCCTCCTCGCTGAGGGCGCCGAAGCTCATGTCGCTGACGAAGATCGGGATCTCGAGGCGCAGCGGCTTCGCGGCGCGCGGGCCGATGACGACCTCGGTGCCGACCTCGGCGTCGTCGAGGAGCGGCGGGCGGGCGAGCTGACCGGTGATGATCTGGACGTCGGCCCAGCGCGGCAGCTCGGTCAGCGGCACGCCCATCGCCGAGACGACGCCGTGGTGCCCGAGCTTGCGCAGGCCGTCGCGCGCGAGGGTCTGGATGTAGCCGTTGTTCGGCTCCTCGGGGCCGCCGTGCGGATCGGCGTAGAGGCCCTGGTAGGCGCCGCGATCGTAGGGCTGCGGGTTCTCCCGCTCCCAGCTCCGGACCTCCTCCTCGTCGACGTAGACCGCGTCGGCCTCGCGGTCGATCTCGACGCCGAAGCGGTGGAGCGCCTCCTCGTTGTTGTAGGCGCTGACGCCGGTCGCCAGGCGGTAGTCCCAGCCGTGGACGCCGCAGACGAGGTCGTCGCCGACGACTGTCCCATCGGCCATCAGCGCGCCGCGGTGGAGGCAGCGGCCGTAGAGCACCGAGACCTCGTCGTCGTAGCGGGTGACGACGAGGTCGACGTTGGCGACGAGGGCGTAGGCGGGGCGGCGGTCCGCGAGCTCGCTGAAGGCGGCGACCTTGACCCGACGATCCGTGCGGATTTGAACCAATGACATCGAAGCTCTCCTCGCGCCGCAGCCGACCCGCGCGCGCTCGCCCACCCTAGGACAAGCGCCCCGCAGGGGCCAGCGCGGGCCGCTCCGCCGCGGGTTCGGCCGCCCCCGGGGACGCCGCGAAAGAACGCAGTTGCGCGGCGAGCTGGCCCCTCAGGGCGCGCCCGCGGCGGACGACAAAGCGCCGTCGCAACGCCCGTTCGGCGGCGCGCCCCCGTGGTATCGTCGTTCGCCGAGGATGGCGGTCACGAAGATCAGTTGTCCGGGGTGCGGCGCCAACCTGTCGCCGACGGCCGGTCTCCGCGGGCAGAAGTGCGAGTACTGCGGGACGGCGGTGTCGTTCGATCAGCCGCCGCCCCCAAAGGCGAAGGAGCCCGCGCGCGTCAGCGTGCCGCAGACGTCGGCGAAGCTCGACGCCGCGGCGGCCTCAGCCAAGGCGGCCGCCACCGCGAGCAAGGCGATCGGCCGCGTCCTCGTCTCGGTGTTCTTCTCGATCATCGTCGTCGGCGGCGGCATCGTCTACGCGGTCTTCATGATCCTCTCGAAGTCGGGCGTCGACGTCAGCGACGCGCTCGAGGCGGCCAACGTCAACATCCCGGTGTTCAGCAAGGACCGCTCGGAGATCCCGGGCCTCGGCGGCCTCGGCGGCCTCGGCGGCTTCACCCTCTGGGACAGCGTCGGCGGCCGCCCGCTCGCCCTCGAGGTCCAGGGCAAGCCGGCCTTCATCGGCCGCATCCGCCAGAAGCCCGACGACAGCCTCAACTTCGTCGCCGTCGACGGCGCGACCGGCGAGATCCTCTACACGGTCGGCCCCTTCGCCAGCTACAGCGACGGCTACCGCAACACCTACGTCGCCGTCGCCGGCGATCGCCTGGCGGTCTCCGATCACGAGGCCAAGCTCCACCTCGTCGACGCCGGCAGCGGCGCGACCGTCAAGACCCTCGAGCTCAAGGACCGCGTCAAGACGCTGTGCGGGGCCGCGGACGGCTCGACCTTCTGGCTCGAGCAGGTCGACAAGCGCCACTTCCTCGTCGACCCGCAAAGCGGCGCCCTGAGCGAGGGCAAGCGCCCCGGCGGCTGCGTCGCTACGACCGACGACGAGGGCCTCGACCGCAAGGAGCGCAAGGAGCTGCGCCGCTTCGACCGCAAGCTCGACGACTTCAAGGCGACCGGCCTGGTCGAGGACGGCGAGTGGACGATCGTCGCCGGCTACAAGAGCCCCGGCACCGCCGTCCCCAAGGCCGCGGGGTTCGACGCCGACGGCGAGGTCGCGTGGACGATCGACGTCCCGGCGATCGATCCGCTGCGCGCCCGCGAGCGCTCGAACCAGCACGACGCCGCCGCCAAGGGCCGCTACTTCACGATCTACGGCGAGGGCCAGAAGACCTGGCACGTCACGGCGATCGACGCGACCTCCGGCGATCGGATCTGGGACGAGCGCCTGCGGACGATCTTCGCCGTCGACAAGATCGACGGGCTCTACGCGACCGAGGACTTCGTCCTCGTCGTCCGCACGTCGTCGCTCGAGATCCTCGACCCCGCGACCGGCGAGCTCCGAGGGACGGTCGGGCGCGAGACCTACGAGGACTAGCGGGCCGTGGCGCGGCGGCGGACGGTCGAACTCCTGCGCGTCCGCGGCGACGACGGCGACTTCCGGGGCGAGCGCCCGCAGGACTACGACCTCCGCTACGGCGCAGGCCAATACGAGCGCCTCACGATCCCCTGGAGCGAGCCGCTCATCACGCGGATGAGCGCGGCCTATCGCTGCCCGGCCAGGAGCGACGCGACCCAGCGGCTCGGCCAGGAGCTGGCGGAGATCTTCGCCGCGTGCTGGCGTCACCTCGGGCTCGCGGACGCGCTCCGCGGCGATGCGCCGCTCGAGCTGACGATCTGCAGCAACGCGCCCGAACTCTACACGATCCCCTTCGAGCTGATGGTGGATCCGACGACCGGCACCCGACTGGGCGCCGCGCCAGGCGTCGCCCTGCGCTACACCTGGCCGGGGCGCCCCTCACAGCCCGTGAGCGCCGGGGCGCCGGAGCGCGGGCGGATCCTCTTCGCCTACGCCAGCCCCGGCCTCGGCGAGGAGGAGCACAGCGCCGCCCTCGCCCGCGCGACGACGCCCTGGAGCTTCACCGCCGCGGGTGACGTTCTCGCCAACGCTAGCCTCGCGGACATCACCGGTCGGCTGCACGCGCAGGCGAGCAGCGCCGCGCCCGTCCGCGTTCTCCACCTCCTCTGCCACGGCGTGCAGCTCGACACGACCGCCGGGCTCGCGCTCGCCGGCGACGCGGGGGTCGACGTCGTCGACCCGGTGCGGCTCGCCGATCAGCTCCGGCCCTTCGCGTCGTCGCTCCGACTCGTCGTCCTCTGCGCGTGCCACAGCGGCGACACGCCCGGCTCCGGGAACCGCCTCGGCAGCGTCGCCCAGGCCCTCCACCGCCTCGGGATCCCTTTCGTCCTCGCCGCCCGCTTCCCGCTGACGACGACCGGCGCCGCGCGCATGACGGAGGCGCTCTACTCGGCGCTCGCGGGCGGGCTCGCCGCGGTGGACAGCGCGGTCACGGCGGCCCGCCGCGCGCTCCAGCGCGACGCGGAGCGCCACGAGTGGGCGGCGCTCCAGCTCTACGCGGCCAGCGACGCGGGGGTCGACGCCCCGCCGCGCGAGCGCGTCGACATGACGCCGCCGC
Source organism: Myxococcales bacterium (assembly GCA_020431135.1). Taxonomy (GTDB): domain Bacteria; phylum Myxococcota_A; class Polyangia; order Nannocystales; family Nannocystaceae; genus JADJRG01. The sequence continues at coordinate 4,494 of JAGQIT010000411.1, forward strand.
CGACGAACAACCTGGTCGTTCGGTCAGATCTCTTAGACCTCGCGCGCGAGCGGCTGCAGACGCCCGCGGCGGGCGATCGCGGACCGACCGTCGCCCTCGTCGGCGCCGGCGGCTTCGGCAAGACGACCCTCGCCCGCCAGCTCGCCGCCGATCCGCAGCTCCGCGCCGCCTTCCCGGACGGCGTGCTCTGGGCGGACCTGGGCTCGGGACGCGACGATCCAACGGAGGATCCGCGCCTCCTCGATCGCCCCGAGATCTTCGCCGCCCTCGTGTCGCTCACGACGCGGCTGGGCGCCGAGCCGCGCCCGAGCTTCGGCGACGAGGCCAAGCAGCGCCTCGACGCCGCCCTCGCCGGGCGCCGCCTCCTCGTCGTCGTCGACGACCTCAGCTACGCCCTCGGCGCGGACGACCCCTTCGTCCCGCCGCCGGGCTGCGCGCGCCTCGTGACCACGCGCTCCCGCGACGTCGCGCGCCTCGTCGCGCCCGAGGGCGGCGCCGTGCTCACGGTCGACCGAATGACCGACGATGAGGCGCTCGTCGCCCTCGATCGTGACGCCGCCGATCTCGACGCCGCGACCCGCGGCGCCCTCCTCGCGCTCGCAAGACAGCTCGGCGCCTGGCCGCTCCTCCTCAGCCTCGTCCAGCGCTTCCTCGACGACGCCCGCGAAAGCGGCACGCCGCTCGCGGAGGCGATCGCCGAGGCCGACGAGCTCCTCACCGAAGAGGGCGCCGCCGCCTTCGACGACGACGACGCGCCGAGCCGCGAATTCTCGGTCGCCAGGACCCTCGCGGTGTGTATGCGGCCCCTGGCTGAGGACGACCGACGACGCCTGCGCCAGCTCGCCGCCCTCCCGGCGGGCGCCGCCGTCCCGACGCGGGTAGCGGCCGCGCTCTGGGGCGTCAAACAGGCCAGCGCGACGCGGCTCTGCCGCAAGCTCGCGGCCCGCTCGCTCACCCTCCCCTACGACGGCGCGGCGCGGACGATCCGCCTCCACGACGTCATCCGCCGCCAGCTCCGCCAGCAGCTCGGCGACGACACGGGGCTGCCGGCGCTCCTCCGCCGGATCTTCAGCGCTACCGCGGCGCGCGGCCCGTCGATATGGATGTCGCTCGCCGAGCAGAGCCCGTTCTTCGTCGAGAACCTCCCGTACATGCTCGAAGAGACATGCATGTGGGGGGCCTACGCCGAGCTGCTCGCCGACGTCTCGTACCTCGAGGCGCTCGCCCGCGGCTTCGGGGCGCCGCAGGTCGAGCACGCGCTGACGGCCGGGGCGACGCGGCCTGAGCTCTCACCTGGGCAGCGGGCGACGCTCCGCGCCCTCGCCCTCGCCGCGCGCCGCGGCGCCCACGACATCGCGCGTGATCCCGAGGCCCTGCGCTTCCTGGTCCAGCCGGCGCTCTTCGACGGCGACGACGCCCCAGACGAGCACCCGACGCTGCGCCGTGAGGCGCCGCCGCTCGCGGTGCTCCGTCCGCCGCAGCGCCGCAGCGACCACGCGCGGGTGTTCTTCGGCCACAGCGGGGACATCAACGACTGCGCGCTCCTGGCCGACGGCGAGCGCCTCGCCTCGGCGTCCAACGACGGCACCCTGCGGATCTGGGAGATCGACACGGGGCGCGAGCTCGGCGTTCTCCGCGGACACGGCGACGCCGTTCGTCTCGGGCACCGCGTCAACGTCGTCTGTGCGCTGGTCGGTGAGTTCAGCCACCTCGTCGTCTCCGCCGGCGCCGACCGGACGCTGCGCGTCTGGGACGTCGATGCCCAGCGACAGATCGCGAGGATGAGGGGCCACAGGGGCGACATCCGCGGACTCTGCGTCCTCGGGGACGGCCGCACCGTCGCCTCGTTCGCCACCGACGGGGACGTTCTCTTCTGGGACGCGCCGAGCCTGCCGGCAGCGGAGGACACGACCCCGGAGAGTCACGATCAATCCCCCGCGGAAGGCGAAGAACCTGACCCAAGTGACACATCCACAGATGGCCACACGGCGGCGATCCGCGGGTGCTGCGTTCTCAAGGACGGCCGTCACCTCGCCACGGCCTCCGACGATTGGACCGTGCGGATCTGGGAGACGCCCGCAGAGCCGTCCAGGCTCCTCCGCGGTCACAGGGCCGCGGTGACGGCGATCGCCAACCTCGACGACAGGCGGCTCGTCTCCGCCTCACGCGACGGCACGCTCATCGTCTGGGAGATCGCTTGGAAGATCGACGGGGAGCTCGAGGACGTGACGGTCCTCCGCGTGCTCCGCGACGACTCGCAGCCGATCGACCTCTGCGTGCCGCTGGGCGACGGCCGCCGCGTCGCCGCCGTGGCGGGCCACAGGATCGTGATCTGGGACTGCGACTCGGGGCAGCCGACACGCCTCGACTGCGACGACAACAGCTACGTCACCGCGCTCCTGCCGATCGACGGCGGCGCGCGGCTCGTCACCGGCGAGAGCCGCCCCCTCGCCTCCGACCTCGTTCTCTACGACACCCGCACCGGCGCGCGGCTCCGCCGGCTCTTCGGCCACACCGGTCCCGTCCGCGCCCTCGTAGCGACGCCGACCGCTCAGCGCCCGCGGCGCGTTCTCTCGGCCTCCGGCGACGCGACGCTCCGCCTATGGGACTGCGATGACGAGGACACAGCGCGGCCCGAGGACGCCGAGGGCCACAGCGCCTCGATCCGCGCGTGCCTCGTCGCAGCGGACCGAGACCATGTCCTCACCGCGGCCGAGGATCAGACGCTGCGGACCTGGGACGCGCGGCGCGGCGCGCTCGTCCACACCGCGGCCGCCGACGGATCGAGCGCGTGCGCGTGCCTCCTCGGCGACGAGCTCGTCGTCGCCGGCGGCGACCACCTCCGCGTGTGGTCGCGCCGCACCCACGCGCTCCTCCACACGCTCCAGGGCCACAGCGGCATGATCACCGGCTGCCTCCCCTGCGCCGACGGCCGCCGCGTTCTCACGGCGGAGAGCGACGGCACGATCGGCGTCTGGGACTGCGTCGCGGGTCGGCGCCTGATGGCGCTGCGCGGCCACGACGGCGCCGTCAACGACCTCTGCTTCGTCGACGCCGAGCGCGTCGTCTCCTGCGCCAACGACCACGCGCCGCGGCTCTGGGAGCTGCGCTCGGGGGCGCCGCTGCGCGCCCTCGAAGGACACACGGACTGGATCTCGGCCTGCGTCTCCCTCGGCGACGGCCGCGTCGCCTCGGCGTCGTGGGATCGCACCCTGCGGATCTGGGACTGCGCCACCGGCGAGTCCACCCGCGCGCTCGCTGGCCACGCCGGCTGCGTGCGCGCCTGCGCCTCCCTCGGCGGCGGCCGCCTCGTCTCGGCCGCCGACGATCACACCCTGCGGATCTGGGACTGCAATACCGGCGAGGCCCTCCGCGTACTCGAGGGGCATTTCGCTCCGGTCTTCGCCTGCGGCCTCGCCGACGACGGTGAGGCGATCGTCTCGCTGTCCACGGACGACACCGTCCGCCTCTGGGACGCCCGCGATGGCGCGCCCCTCGGCGCCGCCTACGGGATCCCCGCGACCTGCTTCGCCAGCGCCGGCCGCCAGCTCTATGTCGGCGACGCCCTCGGCAACCTGTGGTTCCTCGAGCGCCGCGAGGCCAGAGACGCCGCTTCCGACCCCCCTGGCCTCTGGCTGCGGCGCGCGCTCACGCGCGACGCGGGCGGCTGACCGCGCGCGGCCGTCGTCCTTGGTCGCGGCGGCCGCCTGCGTGACAATCACGGCGAGCCCGCGATGAAACCTCGAGACAGACGCCCGATCGCGACGCCGCGCCGCCGCCCCGACGCGGCGCAGGCGATCGCCGGCCTCGCGTTCGTCTGCGCCTCTTCTATCGCGTGGGCCTGCGCGCCCCGCTCGGCGCCGCCGAGCGCCCACCAGCCGCAGCCCGCCGCAGCGCCTTCGCCTGACACGCACGGCGAGCTCGCGTCGTTGAAGCTCGCCGAGGAGGACGCCGTAGCGACCCCTGAAGCCGACCCTCCGCTCCCCTTCTGCGCGCCGCCGCCGGCGACCGCCGAGGCGCGGATCCCCATGGACGTCGCCGGCAAATGGGGCTTCGCCCGCGGCGACGGGACGACCGCGATCGAGGCGCGCTACGACGAGGTCGAGACCTTCTCCGGCGGCCTCGCCCGCGTCCGCGTCGGCCGCGACTGGGGGATGGTCGACGTCGACGGCGAGGTCCGGGTGCCGCTCACCTACGCGGCGATCGGCGAGCGCACGCCGGTGACCTGGGCCCGCGATCACGACCGCGACGTCGCCGTGATCGACACCTGCGGCCAGGTGTTGATCCCCGGGCCCTTCATCGAGGTGGCGAGCGTCCGCGACGCCCGCGTCGTCGCCATCCGCCGCGCCGAGCCGCCGATCCACCGCGAGTACGCCCTCCTCGACCTCGCCGGGACGCCGCGGATCCCCTGGGGCCCAGAGAAGATCTTCCACAAGTACGACGGGCTCGTCCGCGTCGCCACCGAGGGCCCGCGCAGCGGCGACCGCGGCTGGCGGCTCACCGATCGCGACGGCGTCGAGCGCTTCGTCTGGCCCGGCCCCGACCCCTTCTTCTGCTGCCAGGGCTACACCGTCGGCCTCGCCAAGGACGACTACAACCGCGAGTGCCTGATCGACCGCAGCGGCGCGGCGATCATCGAGTGCGGCGCCTACGCGGATCTCTACTCGCCGCCGGACCCCGACCGCCCGCGGCTGTGGGCGCGCAAGGGCGGCTTTTGGGGGCTCATTGACTTCTCGGAGGGGACGATCAAGACCGTCGTCCCGCACACCTTCTCCAAGGTCAACGACGCCCGCTTCGACGGCGCGGCCAAGGGCATGACCTGGGCGACCGCGGACAAGGAGCGCGTGCTCTTCGACATCGACGGCGTCGAGCGGGCGCGCGAGCAGATCGACTCGCCGCTCCTCGAGTTCGGCGAGCTGCCGGCCGACTGCGGCGGCCTCGTCCGCTGGGAGAACGTCGAGGCGGGCGAGCGCCCCGAGCGGATGAGCGACGGGATCGACACCTTCACGGCGATGGTCCCCTATTCGGAGCTCCGCCTCCTCGACGACCAGGGCAAGGTCCGCCGCAAGGCCGTCGACGGGGCGATCGTCGGCGACCGCTGGCTCTTCGCGCGCGGCCGCCTCCGCGACGTCTGCGGCGAGCTGCCGGCGCCGCGCGGGCGCTGGCGCAAGGTCTCCGCCTGCACGGACAACCCGACCAAGGCCTTCGCGATCGCCGAGGACGGCGTCGCCCTCCTCGACCTGACGACCGGCGCGCCGATCTTCACGTCGAAGGAGGCGCGCGCCGGCGGCTGCGACGACAGGAGCGTTCTCCTGCGCACCGGGCGGACCGTCGGCCTCACGGACTTCCAGGGTCGCGTGCTCGTCCCCCAGCGCTTCCACGACGTCGACGAGGTGACGATCGACGGCGTCGAGCTCTACAAGCTCGACTACTTCGGCGCCGAGTTCTACCGCGACGCCGCCCACGTCGACGACCTCGGCGGCCGCCGCCCGCCCGGCGAGTTCCCCGAGACCGCGGAGCGCGAGATCCCGCCCGCCGAGCTGCGCAAGCGCGATCGCGCGACCCTCGAGCGCATGCTCATCGAGATGCACGCGCGCTACGGCTACCGCGTCCCCGACGAGCACCTCGAGCGCTTCGAGGCGACCGACTGGTACAAGCCCGGCGAGTACGACGACTACGACGATCCCCAACCGGAGCTCCTCGGGCCGATCGAGCGGATCAACGCCGCGCGCATCGAGGCGGCGCTCCGCCGCGCCCGCTAGGAGCCCGTCCGAGTCCTCGACGGGCGATCGCTGCGCGAGGACACCCGTCGAAGGGCTCGGAGCGCCTCCTAGGCGCGATTTCGCGGGGCTCTCAGCCGAGGCCCCTGGAGTATCCTGGCGAGGACCGATGCGGACCCCGCCGTCGCGGCCGGCACGCCGAGGGCGATGATGACTGACGAAGAGCGGCCAGAGACCCGCGGCGACGTGCTGATCGTCGAGGACACGATGGTCAACCTGCGCGTGGTCTCGGAGATCCTCGCGGCCAACGGCTACCGCGTCCACCCGGTCGCCAGCGGCGGCAAGGCGCTCCAGGTCGCCAAGACCACGGCGCTCGATCTGATCCTCCTCGACATCAACCTCCCGGGGCGCGACGGCTTCGAGGTCTGCCGCCAGCTCAAGCAGCTCCCGGGCGTCGCCGACGTCCCCGTGATCTTCATGAGCGGGCGCGGCGAGATCCTCGACAAGGTCCGCGCCTTCGAGGCCGGCGGCGTCGACTACCTGACCAAGCCCTGCCACGCCGAGGAGCTCCTCGCCCGCGTCGCCACCCACGTCTCGAACCGCGTTCTCCAGCGCAAGCTCGGCGCCGCCCAGGCCGAGCTCGAGCAGGCGCTGGCGTCGGCGAAGGCGGCCGAGGAGGTCGCCTCCCGCCTCCTCGCCCGCGTCCTCCCGGCGGCGATCGCCGCCCGCCTCAAGGAGACCGACAGCCCCTTCGCCAACCACTTCGAGGAGGCGACGGTGCTCTTCGCCGACCTCGTCGGCTTCACGAGCTACGCCGCCGCCGCGACGCCCGACCAGCTCATCGACTACCTCAACCAGATCTTCTCGAACTTCGACGTCCTCACCCGCTGGCACGGGCTCGAGAAGATCAAGACGATCGGCGACGCCTACATGGTCGTCGGCGGCCTGCCGCAGCCGCGCGACGACCACACCCAGGCGGTCGCCGACCTCGCCCTGGCGATGCTCAACGTCAGCCGCGTGCGCTCGCACCTGCGCCTGCGCATCGGCATCCACCGCGGCCCGGTGGTCGCCGGCGTCATCGGCCGCTCGCGCCCGAGCTACGACCTCTGGGGCGACACCGTCAACATCGCCAGCCGCGTCGAGAGCAGCGGCCGCCCCGACGCGATCACCGTCAGCCGCGACGTCCGCGACGCCCTCGGCGACGCCTACATCTTCGACAGCGGCCGCGTCGTCGAGGTCCGCGGCCGCGGCCCGCTCACCGTCTTCGAGCTCCGCGGCCGCCGCGGCGCCGGCGACCGCGGCCCGCTCCTGCCTGGCCCTGGGGACATCGAGTAGCGCGTCAGTCGACCGCTGGACGCTCTCGCTCGAGGCGTGCTCAAGTTCAAGCCCGAAGAGCGTCGACTACCGCTCCACTGCGTCGCTCGTCCCGGATTCGGAGGTGATAGAGCGCAACATGGCCGTGAAGTCACGGACTGCCTCGCCGTACAGCGTTTCGTCACACGCGAGCATCGCTTTCAATACTACGCTCGACTCATTCTCCTGGGGGACCCGCAGGAAAACCGCGTCAAAGATCATCGAGGCATCCCGTGCATGGTAGCGGTATACCTCACCGCAAACGTAATCCTCCTTGTCCAGTATCGGCTCGCATGCTGGATCCCAGGGCTCTACACGAGGCAGACTTGCACAGTAAGACTTTTCGCGCCGACAGCAACTAGAGATCCAGGACTGAGCTCTGCCATAAATCTCCCAGGGCGCGTGCGATTGAATGAACCGCGAGGCCGTAACCCTCGGCGCAACTTCGATGATTACGCGACAGCCGTCGGCAAGCCCGAAAACCGTCCCGACCATGGCTCCCAGCATGGACCGCTCGATGACCAGCCAATCGCTCGGAGTCGCGACGAGCAGCGGGGGGCCATGCAGTCTCCGCTCGATGAGGTCCCGCGTGCTCCACGGTCCGGGAGCGCGTATTGGGCAGAGCGAGGTGTCGCAGTCCCGGGCCGAACCACCCAAACGTGCGACTTCGGGGGCGAAGAAGAGCGGCTCCACGCCGGGGACGAAGCAGTCGTCACGGAGCGTATAGGTCTGGCTCCGTACCTCGGACTTCATACCTCGACACTCGTCGGCGGACGACCGCGCCCCTATTCTCTTCCGCTCTACGACGACTCGGAGTTCGCGTCCGGGGGCGGCCTTGAGCGCGACAGTATCGAGAAACCCGCAGCTTCCGTGCGCTAGTTCGAGGAATTCCTCGAGAACTTTCACTGGAGGTCCGTCGGGGGGTATTCGATAGAGGAGCAGCGTCAGATCTGCCTCATGGTCGGTGACAAACTCGACAACAACGCGGATTTCGAGGTAGAGTTGGCCAAAGAACCTGCGAAACCGGATGTCAAAGTCCGCGTCACGGCCGTCGACGTAGAGCGGACCTACGACTGTCTCACCTCTGCCTTCATCCGTGTGCAGGACCAAGACGTCGTCAACCCCCTCGATCACGTCTGGGATGAGCGACAAAGACGCGCGACGTCGCACTCCTTTAAATCTGGTCGAGACCCGTTGAAGCTCCACTTCCGCTATCGGTGGCGGCGGCAGCACCGTGTACAGCATGCGATGCTGCGTTGACGTCGGCGCGGGCCGTTTCGCCTCGGGCCGTTTCGCCTCGGGCCGCTCCGCGCGTGTAGGAGACGCCGCGAGGAGCGTCGGCTCTTCTAGGTTGGGCGTGTGGTGGCTTCCGCTGCAGCTGATGGAGAGCGCCGCGCACAGGAGCAATCCTCGGACGACATCGGAGCGCGCGAGCATCGCCGATATCGTAGCACCCTCATTCAGGCCGCTCATCCGCGAACATAGCTGCGACCACGGGGGATCGAGCCGGGCTCCGTGATTCACGGAATACCCCTCGCGCGAGGGGCGATCGCTAGTCCGCGATCAGCCGCGCGATGTCACACGGAGGCACCAAGCACCCCCTCACAATGCCGATTCAGAATGACGGTCCTTGTGCCCGATGAGGTCGGGCGGCAGCGGGCCGGTCACGCCATAGAGGGCTAGCCGAGCGCCCGCAGCGAGAAGTGGTCGTAGACCGCGGCGAAGCGGCGCTCGAGGTCGAGGAGCTGGGCGAGCGCCCGCGGGCCGTCGCCGCCGCTGGCCTCGGCCTCGATCGCCTTGGCCAGGCTGACGAGGTGGCCGAGGTGGATGCCGCCGGCGCTGCTCTTGAGGCTGTGCGCGGCCGCGGCCGCGTCCTCGAGGTCGCCCGCCTCGAGGGCGATCCGCAGGCGGGCGACCAGCTCGTCGCCCTCGTGGAGGAAGAGGTCGATGATCTCGTCGGTCACGCGATCGCCGACGATCGCCGCGAGCTGGGCGCGGCTGCGCTCGATCTCCGCGGCGATCGCCGCCTCGGTCCACGGCGCCTCGGCGACCGGGTCGACCTCGACGACCGGCCGCTCGGCGATCGCCTCGACGATCTGCGCGCGCTCGAGCGCAGCCCGGAGCTCGCTGAGGAGGATCGGCTTGCTGACGTAGTCGTCCATCCCGGCGTCGAGGCAGGCCTCGAAGTCCGTCATCATGGCGTTGGCGGTCATGGCGATGATCCGCGGCTGCTGCGGCAGGTCGAGCGCGCGGATCGCCTTCGTCGCCTGGATGCCGTCGAGCTCGGGCATCTGGACGTCCATCAGGACGACGTCGAAGCCGCGCCGGCGGACCATCTCGAGGGCGTCTGCGCCGGTGAAGGCCGAGGCCGCGCGGTAGCCGAAGCGCGCCAAGATCCGCAGGATCAGGCTGTGGTTGGTCGCGTTGTCCTCGGCGACGAGGATCTGCAGCGGGTTGCGCTCGGCGAGCGTCGGGTCGAAGGCGGAGGTCGCCGCGGCCGGCTCGCTCGGCTCGCTGATCGGGTCGTCGCTGAGCAGCCGCCGCAGGCCGTCGACGAGGCTCGCCCGCCGGATCGGCTTGAGGAGGATCGCCCCCCCCTCGCCGTCCCCCTGCGTCGCGCGGCTGTCGAGGGGCGCGAGGCGGAGCGTCGGGATCGACGCCTCGGCGAGGGCGCGGAGGAGCTCGTCGCGCCGCGGGTCGCGGAGCAGGGTGTCGACGAGCGCGGCGTCGAAGCGCTCGCCGATGCCGAGGAGCGCGAGCGCCTCAGCGCTGTCGGCCAGGGCCTCGACCTCGACGCCGAGCGCCTCGGCGTGGGCGCTGAGCACCCGGCGCTGCGGTCCGCTGCTGTCGACGAGGAGCACCCGGCTCCCCGCGAAGGTCCGCTCCGGCGCCGCCGTCCGCTCGTCGCCGATCGCCCCGACGATCGTGAAGCGGAACGTCGAGCCCTCGCCGACGCCGCTCTCGACCCAGATCTGGCCGCCGAGCATCTCGGCGAGGCGCCGCGAGATCGCCAGGCCGAGGCCGGTGCCGCCGTAGCGCCGCGTCGTCGACGCGTCGACCTGGCTGAAGCTCTGAAAGAGGCGATCGAGGCGGTCGGGCGGGATGCCGATCCCGGTGTCCTTGACGGCGAAGAGGTACTCGTAGCGCGGCCGCCGGTCGGCCCCCGGCGCCGTCGCCTGCGCCGAGACCGTCACCGTGATGTCGCCGCGCGGCGTGAACTTGATCGCGTTGCCGAGGAGGTTTAGGAGGATCTGCTGGAGGCGCGTCGAGTCGGTGTAGACGACGGGCGGGGTCGCCGGGGCGATCGTCGCGCTGAGGTTGATCGGCCGCTGGCCGAGCTTGCTCGCGGCGACCAGGCTGAGCACCTCCTCGATGAACTCCTCGAGGAAGACCGCGTCGGTCTCGAGCTCGAGCTTGCCGGCCTCGATCTTCGAGAAGTCGAGGATGTCGTTGACGATCGTCAGCAGCCACGCGCACGACGAGCGCAGGACCTCGACGAAGTCGCGCTGCTCGGCGCTCAGCGGCGTGTCGCGCAGGAGGTCCGTCATCCCGCTGATCGTCGTCATCGGCGTCCGGATCTCGTGGCTCATGTTGGCGAGGAACGAGCTCTTGGCGAGGCTCGCGGCCTCCGCCTTCTCCTTGGCCGCGGCGAGGGCGGCCTCGGCCCGCTTGCGCTCGGTGATGTCGGTGACGCTGGCGCGGACGAGGTTGCGCCCGGAGGCCGGCATCCGCACGAGGCGGACCTCGCAGTCGATGTCCTGGCCGGCGGCGTTGCGGTGGACCCACTCGAAGACCGGCGCCTCGCCCTTGAGCGCCCGCGCGACCATCTCCGCGGCCTTCTCGGTCGAGCGCCGCCCGTCGGGCTGGAAGGGCGGGCTGACCTCGCTCGGGCCGACGGCGCGGATCTCCTCGCGCGAGAGGCCGAAGAGGCGGGAGGCGTTGGTGTTCGGGTCGATGAAGGCGCCGCCGTTGTCGGTGTCGACGACGACGATCGCGTCGGGCGCGTAGTCGAAGAGGGTCCTGAAGCGCTCCTCGCTCTCGCGCAGCGCCGCCTCGACCTTGCGGCGCTCGTCGAGCTCGCGCTGGGCGATGAGGACGAGGCTGTGGTTGACGACGCTGATCCCGAGGAGGCCGGCGAAGGGGCCCATGTCGATCAGGACGTCGGGCTCGAAGGGGCGCTCATCGGCCGGCTTGCCGAGGACGACGACGCCGAGGCGGCGGCCCATCGCCGTCACCGGCGACAGCGCGAGGTGCATCCGCCCGCCGCGATCCGAGTTGACGATCGCCGGCGTCCCGAGGGCCCAGACGTCGCTGACCGGGCCGTCGTCGAAGCCGCTCTCCTCGCCGAGCTGCTCGAGGAGCTCGCGGGCGCCGACGACGGCCCGCAGGGCGTCGGGCTCGGCGAGGTAGACGGCCGCCTGCCGGCAGTGGAAGACGCCCTCCGAGAGGCGGAGGATCGAGTCGAAGAGCACCGGCAGATCGACCTGCTCGCCGAGCCCGCGGATGGTCTCCTCCATCGCGGCGACCACCGACTCGCGCGTCCTCACGGCGCCCGCCTCCCGCACGCCGACGGGCTGCGCGAGCCGTCCTTATGGCCGGCGGGCCCCCGCCCCGACGACCTCAGCGCAGACGCCCGCGCCGCTCGATGCCCTCGGCTCCTCGCCATTGTCCGCACGCCCCGACGACCCTACGTGAACCACGGCCGGTCGCGGAGGGTCGATCTTGCGGGGTCGAGCGGGGCTGTCGCAACGTCCTCGATCAACGACGCGCGCGGCCGCGCGCGGTCGATCCTGCGCGACGCGCTTTCGCGGGTGTGCGCGCGCCGGCGAGGGTCGAGCGGCGCGATCGCGGCGGGCTCACATCGCGCACACGGCCGGGCGCGCGAAGCAGACGTCGTCCGTCCCGCGCTCGAGGCCGGCCGCGCGCTGACCGTCGCCGCAGGGCTCGCCGGCCTCCGGGAGGCGAGGCACATGCCGGTCTGCGCGGGACTTCGGCCGCGCGCTGCTAGGCTCCGAAGGTGACGACCTCGCTCCTCGCCGCCCTCGTCGGCGGCCTCGCTGGCGGCCTCGCCGGCTTCGTCGCCGCGATCGTCCTCCAGCTCGTCAAGGGCGTGCGCAACGCGATCATGGCGCGACGCGGCGCGGGTCAGCTCCGCGACATGATCCTCGTCCCCCTCCACATCCCAGGGGCGCTGCTGGGCGCGCTCATCGGCGCCGTGCTCGTCCACCGGTACGGCCTCTGGGGCGCGGCCGCGGCCGCCTGCGCCCCGCCCCTCCTCCTCCTCGCGCTCGCGATCCCGGGGACGATCTGGATCGCCCTCACCGCCGCGCCCCTGCCCGACGTCGCCGACCTCCCGCCCGCCGCCGACCTCTCGCCCGCCGCCGACGCGGAGGACAGCGGCCGCGACCGCGACCTCTAGCACCCTCTGGCGAACGTCCCCGCGTCGCGGCGAGGAGGAACGCGCCGGACCTCGTGGACCTCGCCTTCTCCATGGGCCAGGTTCATCGTGTCGCTGTCGCGGAGCGAGCCCGGCGACGGCAGCCGCCGCGCGCCCCTGCGGGAAGCGGCGGCGGAGAACACCCCGACTCAAGCGGGTCACCGAGTCGCTCACCGACCCGAGACAGCCGCGTGGCCGGGCCGTCGGTCGCGCGAGCGGCCGACGGCCTCGAAGGGGTACACTTCGAGTCGATGTCGGCGCCTGCACGTTGGCTCGCGATCGGCGATCCGCAGACGACGCTCGAGCGACTCCTCGCGGTGCTCGAGTTCAACGGCGCCCTCACGTCCTCGGGCGAGCTTCGTCCGGACGTCGGCCTGATCTCGATGGGCGATCACTTCGACTACAGGGTGGAGAACGAGGCCGAGCGCGCGGCCTGTGCGCGAGAGGGGAGCGACGTGCTCCGGTGGCTCGCCGCCCACCCGCGCAGCCAGGTGCGGATCCTCGCCGGCAACCACGATCTCGTCCGGGTCCAGGAGCTCCACGCGGTCAGCGACGCGGAGTTCCTCGCGATCCGCCGCGATCAGCTCGGGCCCGAGGCGCTCCGCGAGCGCTTCCCGACGATCGCCGACTGGAGGAGCTGCGAGCGCGACTTCGGCTCCTTTCGCGCCGAGCAGCGAGCGCTGGTCCAGGGGCTGCTCGTCGCGGGTCGCCTCGACCTCGCCCTCTGCGCGGTGGTCGACGGCGCGCCCGCGTTGTTCACCCACGCCGGCGTCACCCGCCGTGAGCTGGAGCTCCTTGGCGTCGAGGAGGCGGCGCCCCGGGGGCTCACCCAGGCGCTCCGCGAATTCTTCGTCGGGCGGATCGACGCGGTCCGCGAGCGTTGGGCCCGAGGCGAGCGGGCTCCGCTCGACCTCAGCCCCCTGCATCGGACCTCGGAGGTCGGGGCCGAGGCGGGCGGAATGCTCGCGCATCGCCCGGCGAACCCCGATCGACCGGATGTCGACAAGCCCTGGGAATTCAGCGCAGAGCGGCCGCGCCGCCTCGATCCGCGCCGCCTCCCGAGGGGGCTCACGCAGGTCGTCGGGCACACGCAGCACCACAAGCTCAAGCAGGAGCTGCTCCCGTGGGTCGACCCGCGAACGCACGCCGCGGCCCACGGCCTGCGCTCGCTGGTCGTCGACGACGCGGTCCGCTATGTGCCGGGGGTGGCGATCGCCGGCGAGGGGGAGGCGGCGCTGGTGTGCACGGACTTCGCCCTCCATCGCGCTCCGGGGCCTGACCTCGAGCTCCTCGAGGTGGAGCGCGTGCTCTCCTAGCTCTCTCGCGGCCCTCGGCGGCGCAGCGCAGACCGTCACGTCGACGGCGAAGACCGGGGCGAGCGACCCGGGCGAGCGACCCGGGCGAGCCGCGCTCACCGACGACGACATCTCCTGCACGCTGATCCGGCGGCTCCATTCGTTCGACCGTGACGCTCGGCGACCTCGACCGAGGCCTCGCGACCGAGCGGATCCCTCGCCCCCGCGGACGACCGCCCGTGACCGCGGCCCGCAGGGACGACCAGACCTCCTCGCCAGGTTCTCATCGCCTCACCTGAGGCCACGTCCGCAGGGCTGCGCGCGCGCGCGCGCGTCGGGCCGGGGTCGCGCTTGCCAGCGCGCCGGTCGTCCGCGATCGTATACGGGTGACGCGACGCGCTCTCGCGGGCGCCTCCCCGCTCCTCTTCGCCGGCTGCATCCTCGCCAACCCCGACTTCGATCCCTTCGGGTCGGCGAGCGGCAGCTCGGGCGCGACCGCGGCGACCGCGACGGAGCCGACGACCTCGAGCGCGGCGACCGGGGAGTCCACGTCCGCGTCGTCGACCGCGACCACCGGCGGACCGTCGACGACCGAGCCGACGACCTCCGTATCGACGACGACCACCGCGACCTCCGCGACAACCGCGACAACGGGCGAGACCACCGGCGAGACCACGACGGCGGGCATGCCCTGCGCCGAGCCGCCGGTCGCCTGGGCCGTCCGCTTCCACGGCGCCGGCATGCAGTACCCGGAGAACGTCGCGATCTCCGACGTCGGCGACATCGCCGTCCTCGGCACCTACAACGGCGAGCTGCGGATCGACGACGACCCCGAGGCCGTCGTCGACGGCAGCGCCGGCAAGGACGTCTTCGTCGCCCGCTTCACCCAGAGCGGCGAGCTCCAGTGGCTCAAGACCTTCAAGGGCGACGGCGGCCAGGTCGGCGAGGACATCGCCTTCGACCCCCTCGGCAACGTCGTCTTCTCGGTCGACAACGGCGGCGCCGTGAACTTCGGCGGCGGCCTCAAGTCCAACGCCACGAACGAGCCCGACGCCGTCCTCGTCCGCCTCGACGTCAACGGCGCCCACCTCACGTCGTGGACCTACTCGAGCCCCGGTCTCGCGCGGATCAACGACGTCGTCGTCGAGCCCGATACCAATGAGTTCGTGATCGCCGGGGCGTTCACCGAGTCGATCTCGGCCGAGCCAGCCAACGTCACCTACTTCGCCGACGGCGCCGGCCTGCGCGGCTTCGTCGCGCGGGTGGCGAACGGCGGCGCCGTGAAGTGGCTGCACACCATCGTGGGTCCCGGGGAGAGCCAGATCCTCGCCGTCGACGTCAAGGACCAGGACGTCGTCTTCTCTGGCGTGTACAGCGGCGCCGACATCACGATCGGCGGCACCAAGCTGCCTCACCAGGGCGGCGCCGACATCTTCGCGGCGCGCGTCAAGGCCGACACCGCCAGCCTCGTCTGGGCCCGGCGGACCGGCGACGCGGCGCCGCAGCGGGCCAACGAGGTCGCCTTTGATCCCGAGGGCGACGTCGTCATCGGCGGGACCTTCCTCGGGGTCCTCGGCGCCGGGTCGCTCGAGAGCCAGAGCGCGGCCGACGACGTCTTCGTCTACAAGCTCGGCGCCGACGCGTCCGAGCTGTGGGGGATCGCCGCCGGAGCCGACGGCGTCGAGCTGACGGAGAGCCTCGCCGTCGCGCCGACCGGCGACATCGCCTGGGGCGCCAACTTCTCGGGCTCCTTCGCCGTCGGCGACTGCGCGATCAGCAGCCCGACGCCCGGCTTCTTCCTCGCCGATCTCACGGCCGACGGCGCCGTCGACTGGGCCGTCGGCTACAGCGCCGCGACCGCGGCCGGGATCGAGTCCCTCGACTTCCACCACGCCAGCTACGTGGCGGCGACCGGCTGGTACAAGGGCGCGCTGACGATCGGCGGCCACGCCCTGCCGACGCCGGTCAACGAATTCGAGGACGGCTTCCTGATCCGCCTCGACCCGTCGATGTAGCGTCCCGGGTTGACCGGCGCCCCGCGGCCGCCGACGATGGGCCCGTGGCGGACGTCGACGTGGCGATCATCGGCGCGGGGCTCAGCGGGCTCGCGGCCGCGCGCGCGCTCGAGGGGCGCGGCCTCGACGTCGCCGTGTTTGAGGCCCGCGACCGCGTCGGCGGCCGGACCCTCAGCGACGCGGTCGGGCGCGCGACCCTCGACCTCGGCGGCCAGTGGATCGGCCCGAAGCAGCGCCGCCTCCACGCCCTCGCCCGCGAGCTCGGCCTGACGCTCTTCCCCACCTTCCACGAGGGGACCAAGCTCCTCGAGCTCGACCGCCGCCGCCGCAGCTACCGCGGGTCGATCCCCGCCCTCTCGCTCCTCAAGCTCCTCGAGCTCCAGCGGACGATCTGGCGCATCGATCGCATGACGCGGTCGATCAACCCGGCGGCGCCCTGGGCCTCGGCGCGGGCCGAGGCGCTCGACGGGATCTCCCTCGAGGCGTGGAAGCGCAGGCACGTCCGCAGCCGCGACGTCGCCGACCTCATCGACATCGCCGTCCGCTCGTTCCTCTCGGTCGAGCCCAGCGAGGTCTCGCTCCTCCACCTCCTCGCCTACGCCGGCTCGGCCGGCGCCCTCCTCGACCTCGTCGAGATCGAGGGCGGCGCCCAGGAGGCCCGCTTCGCCGAGGGCGCGCAGACCCTGTCGCTGCGCCTGCGCGAGCGCCTGCGCGGCGACGTCCGCCTGAGCTCGCCTGTGCGAAAGATCGAGGCGACCGCGGGCGGGGCGACGGTCGCCGGCGACTGGGGCGAGCTGCGCTGCGACCGGGTGATCCTCGCGCTGCCGCCTCACCTCTGCGATCGCATCGCCTTCGCGCCCGGCCTCCCCGTGACCCGCGAGCAGCTCCACCTCCACGCGCCGATCGGCGC